>CBFGOD010000028.1:0-17811 GCA_965650295.1 uncultured Shinella sp.
GATGACGGCCTTTTCGACCTTTTCACCGAGGTAGGATTCGGCGGTTTCCTTCATCTTCTGAAGGATCATCGCGGAAATCTGCGAGGGGGAATAGCCGGTGCCCTGGGCCTGGACCCAGGCGTCGCCGTTGTCGCCCTTGACGATCTTGTAGGGAACGAGACCCTTGTCCTTCTCGACGAGCTTGTCGTCGTAGCGGCGGCCGATGAGGCGCTTCACTGCGAACAGGGTGTTTTCCGGGTTGGTGACGGCCTGGCGCTTTGCCGGCTGGCCGGTCAGGCGCTCGCCATCATCGTTGAAGGCGACGATCGAAGGGGTCGTACGCGCGCCTTCGGCATTTTCAATGACCTTCGCGTCCTTGCCGTCCATGACGGATACGCAGGAATTGGTCGTCCCGAGGTCGATACCGATTACTTTAGCCATGTCATTCTCTCCTTCAAGCGAACTGCCGGAACCCATTCAGGCATTCTTTTGGCAGCCCCTAATGGTATGGTCTTAGCGAAAGCATCGAACGGATCCGAAGCTTTGCGGGGTATATAAGGATGCCTCCAGACGACTGCAAGACATTGCCGCGCCGCAAAGCGCGCGAAATCAGCATGTCCGGGGCAGGAATATCCACGCATCCAAGTGAGCTGCAATCAACCGCAATCGCGCGCGGGATTCAAGGGATTGCTTGAGGATCCTGCACGCCCGTTCGAAAAACAGCGCGCGCCTCTCGCAAAGGTTCGCTCATTCGCTTGTCGCCGGGGACGTACGGCCTGACTGGCTTTAGAGGCGCCTTACGAAACGGGAAATATATTCAATGGCTTGCTGAGAACGTCGAACATCTCGGGCGTTTTTTGACGTCGAACCATCCCCGCCGCCTCCACCGCCCTCACCATTGTCCCGATGGAAGTGACAATGGATGCGCGAGACATGATCCCGACGGACCCGGACCTTTTACAATCACGCTACCGGTATGCAGCACTCAGCGTCAAAATACGCGCGCTTACACTTTCCCTGTGCCTGAAAGCCGGCTTCCGCCCTGACCAGCCGCGCATTCCCGCCGGCAATCCCGATGGCGGACAATGGGCCGCCGAGGGCGGCGGCGACCGTCCCATTCTCATCAGCCGCCGCGGCCCGCGCGGTGGAGGACAGGTGCGCATCCTTGGCCGGTGGCAGGCGATCACGCCCGCGCAGGAGGCGCGGCTGGCGGTCAGCGTCGGCCGGATGCGGGAGGCGTTGCGCGCTGTCCAGAGGCGGGAGCCGAACTGGAAGCCGACGCCGCAGGTTTACGAAACGGTGGAGGGGCTTATACGCGCCAATGAAGCGACGGCGCAGGAGGCGATGCTGCGCGCATTGCAGTTGAAATTGCCGCGCACCGGCGTCGGGCCATATGCGAAGGAATGGATCATTGCGCCAACAACCAACAGGCGGCCGAACAAGGCTGAGCAAGCAGAAATTGATCGCATCGGCCGCATCTACGGATGTCACTGGTGTGGTACAAGGGTGCCGAGAACGAAGAGCGGCCATTTTATCGGTGACCATCAAGTGCCAAAATCGCTAGGAAAACCAAGTCGAATTTATCCACACTGCTGGCAGTGTAGCAAGTCACAGGGTGGATTGGTTTCTCAAGGGAGATACTAAACGATGCCCCTAAAAAAAATCACGATCACACCCGAATATCTCAGCATATATGTTGCCGGTCGACGTAATGTTCAAATCCCTCTTCACATGGATAAGCAAGGAATATTTTCGTCACCCGACTGTATCAATGTCCCTGCGCTCTATTGGAACGACGGCGACACCAATCTGACATTTGGACCTATTTCAGAAATAACAGAACTGAGAGAACCTGATTTCGATGGGATCCTGAACACGCCCAATAACGAACTTATCTTATTTGATGCCATCGAGCCCGAATTCGCTATTGCAAGCGTGCCCTCAACAAAAACGCGCATCCAAATCTGGATCGACCATCCCAGCGAGCCCGAAAATGTCATCGTCGCATGGGGTTAGACAAAGAAGGCACGGCGCACCCGCCGCCAGCCTTTACCCGCCCAGGAGAACATCCAGCAGCGTCGTACGCCGCGTGGCCGGCTGGCGCTGTTCGCCGACATCGGCGGGCGGCGTCATGCCGTCGTCGAGGGGGACCGATCCGGTCTGGTCGACAGCAACGGCCTGGCCGTTGCCGGCGGGCTGTCCGTCCGTGCCGAGCGTGCGGGAGATGATGTCGAAGAGCTGGTCGCCTTCGGGCGCGGGCTCCGTGCCGCCGGCCGCCGGCAGCTCGACGCCGCCATTCGCCGTGCCGAAGAGCGGCGACGGCGCAAGGCCGGCATGGGCGGCGATCATGAACTGGCTGAAGGCCTTTGCCGGCAGCCCGCCGCCCGTGACCTTCTTCATCGACTTGCCGTCGTCATTGCCGAACCACACGCCGGTCGTCAGGTTGCTGGTATAACCGACGAAGAGCGCGTCGCGGAACGACTGGGTCGTGCCCGACTTTCCGGCGACCGGCCAGCCGGGAACGCGGGCATTCTTGCCGGTGCCCTCGGTGATGACGCGCATCATCATGCCGTTCATCTGGGCGACGATGTTTTCCGCCAGCACGCGCGGCGGGTTGTCATAGGTGTTTTCGTAGAGAACCTTGCCGTCGGCCGTCGAAATGCGGCGGATGATGTGCGGCGTCGCCTTGTAGCCGCCGTTCATGAAGGGCGCATAGGCGGAGGTCAGTTCGACCAGCGTCACCTCCGACGTGCCAAGCGCGATCGAGGCATTCGACTGCAGCTCCGATTCGATACCGAGCCGCCGGGCGAGCTTGATCACCTCGTCGGGGCCGACCTCCATGACGAGCTGGGCGGCGATGGTGTTCAGCGAGTTGGCAAGAGCCGAGGCGAGCGTCACCTCGCCGCGATATTTCTGGTCGTAGTTCTCCGGCGTCCATTTGCCGATCCGGACCGGCGCGTCGTTGCGGATGGAGAGCGGCGAGCGGCCGGCTTCCAGCGCCGCCGCATAGACGAAGGGCTTGAAGGCCGAGCCCGGCTGGCGCTTGGCCTTGGAGGCGCGGTCGAACTGGCTTTCGGCATAGTCACGCCCGCCGACGAGCGCGCGGATGGCGCCCGTGCCGTCGATGGAGACGAGGGCGGCCTGCGAGGCATTCAGCTTGGCGCCTTCCTTGTCCATGACCGCGGTGATCGCTTCGTCGGCCTTCCTTTCGAGGTCGAGGTCGATCGTCGTGTCGATGACGAGGTCTTCCTTGATATCGCCGATCATGCCGGGCAGCTGGGCCATGACCATATCGGCGGCATAGTGCTGCGCGCCCGACCAGTAGCTCTTCGCCCGCGCCGGCGTCTGCGACATCGCGGTCTTGATCTCGTTTTCCGTGATGAAACCTTCTTCGCGCATGGCGCCGAGCACGACCTGCGCGCGGGCTTCCGCAGCTTCCGGATCGCGTGCCGGCGACAGGCGCGACGGCGCCTTCAGGAGACCTGCGAGAAGGGCGGCCTCGCCGAGGTTCACGTCCCGTGCCGACTTGTTGAAGTAGCGCCGCGAGGCGGCCTCGACGCCGTAGGAATTCGAGCCGAAGAACACGCGGTTCAGATACATCGCAAGGATCTGGTCCTTGGAATATTTGTGTTCCAGCCAGAGCGCGAGCAGCACCTCCTGCACCTTGCGCTCCAGCGTGCGGTCCGGCGAGAGGAACATGTTCTTCGCCAGCTGCTGCGTCAGCGTGGAGCCGCCCTGCACCATGCGGCCGGTCGTGATGTTGGTGAGCATCGCGCGGGCAAGGCCGAGCGGATCGATGCCGAAATGCGAGTAGAAGCGGCGGTCCTCAATGGCGATGACGGCCTGCGGAATATAGGGCGACATGTTTTCGAGCGACAGCGCCTCGCCGCCGGTCAGGCCGCGATTGGCGATGGTGTCGCCGCTGACGGCGAGGATCTTGATGTTCGGCGGCCGGTCGGGGATCGACCAGCTGGTGGCGCTCGGCATGCGCGCGCCGTAATAGAGCACCAGCCCGCCGACGCCGATGGCGCCCCAGATGCCGAGCACGACGCACCAGTAGATGAGCCGGCGCACGAGGCCGAAAAGACCGCCGCCCGAGCCGCCCCGCCGGCGGCTTGCGCCGCGCTGCGGCTTCTCGGCCTTCTGCGCCTTGCCGCGCGGCTTGCGCCCGCCGCCCCCTGCCACGCGATCGCCGGCGCCGACATGAAATTCGTCGTCGTCTCGGCCCCCCGATGCCTGGAACGAGGGCTCGATGCGCTGGGATTTGCGATTGGCTGCCATGAACGGTCGGATATACCCTTGAAAACGTTGTGGTCCCTGAACCTTAAATGCGGCGATTTAAGGGGTGGTTAAGGAATGGCAAACGCCCCGTCCCGGCTTTCACGCCCTGCACGACCCTTCATTCATCGCGGACAGATCCGCTTTTCAGACAAAAGCATTCAAGGCATCGCTAATCCATTGAGATATTTGGTAAAAATTGGGTCATTCAGATTTGGTTAACCATAAACCCGCTTACTCGGCACGACCTTCCCGGCCCATGATGGGCACAATCCCCTTTTGAATGATTTGTTATGACCAGCATCCTTACGAATGCGGGCGCGGTTTCCGCGCTCCAGACCCTTCGTGCGCTCAATTCCAACATGATGGACGCGCAGGGCCGCGTTTCCAGCGGCCTTCGCGTGCAGACAGCGGGAGACAACGCCGCCTATTGGGCCGTCGCCACCACCATGCGCTCCGACAGCATGGCGCTGGACGCGGTTTCCGACGCGCTCGGCATCAGCGAAAGCATCGTCAACACGGCCTATGCCGGCATGTCCTCGGCCATCGAGGTGATGCACCAGGTCAAGGCGAAGCTCGTGGCTGCCCATGAGGACGGCGTCGACAAGGTGAAAATCAACACGGAGCTCGACCAGCTGAAGGACCAGCTGCGCGCGATTGCCGATTCGGCCTCCTTTGCCGGCCAGAACTGGCTGCATATGACCGATCCGGCCGATCCGATGCAGAACGGCGTGAAATCGCTGCCCGCCTCCTTCGTGCGCAACGAGGCCGGCGGCGTGGAGATCACCAACATCAAATTCGACATGACCGCCGTCTTCGATACGGACCAGGTCTTCTACCTCGTCTCGGATGGCGGCTGCGACGGCATCATCACCAATTCCGGCTTTGCCACCATGCAGGGCTACAGCCAGGACTGGGTGCTGATCAGCGGCGCCAACCATGCCGGCCACCCGGAAATCACGCTGACGCCGGAGACGACGCGCGAGGAACTCGGTGAGATGACCGTGGTCGTCGATCTGATGACGGAGCGCATGGCGAAGGTCGCCTCGATGTTCGGCGCACTGGAGAGCCGCATCTCGCTGTCCTCGGACTTCCTGGAGCATCTGAGCGATGCGATCGGTCAGGGCATCGGCCGGCTCGTCGATGCCGACATGAACGAGGAATCGACCCGGCTCAAGGCGCTGGAAACCCAGCAGCAGCTCGGCATACAGACGCTTCAGATCGCCAACACCAATGCCGAGGGTGTGCTGCGGCTGTTCCAATAGTATCTTGAAAGAAATCGGGCGGCCCGAAAGGCCGCCCGTCTGAGAACCTTAATAGTCCTGAAAACCTTAGTAGTAAGGCGAGTAGCACTGGCGGCGGCCGCCATAATTGGGCTGGAACGTGTTGTCGTAAGCCCGGTAGGAGCGGTAGCGCGAATAGCACCATTCGGTGTGACGCGGGTTGATGCCCTCGTAACGCGGCTCGGCATAGCCGTCATTGGCAATGGCACCGCCGATAATCGCGCCGGCACCGAAGGCCGCCAGCGGATACCACCAGCCATCCGAATGACGGCGATAGCCGTGACGGTGATGCCGGTAGCCGCGATGACCGCCGTACCAGCCGCGACGTTCGCGGTACTGCACCTGCTCGACATCGCTCGTCTGCGATGCGCCGACCTTGGCCAAAGGCATGGCGATGGCCGGTGCCGAGACGAAGGTCGTGGCGAACATGGCGACGGCCATGGCAGCGGCAAAGCCGCTCTTGATCGTTGTCTTCATGTCGATCTCCCTTGATATCACTGTTTTACAGTGCTCTAGACGGATCATACCATGAAAGAATTCGACTGAATCCGAGATGAACCAAAACTATCCGTGGCGTCAGTCTTCGCCGTTGCTGGCGCGGGTGAGAAAACGCTGGCGTTCGTAGATGAGAATGACCACCAGCGCCATGATGAACGGGATGATGAGATAGAACAGCCGGAAGACGGCAAGTGCGGCCAGAACCGTCGCCGGATCGATATCCGGCAGGCCGGCGATGAAGACCAGTTCCAGCACGCCGATGCCGCCGGGCGCATGCGAGAGCAGGGCGACCGAGAAGGAGGCGAGGAAGATGCCGAGCACCACGAAGAAGCCCGGATTGCCCTCCGCCGGCAGCACGAAATAGATGATCGCAGCAGCACCGATCAGCTCGATCGGGGCGATGAACAGCTGGCGGAAGACCAGCGAGGGCTTGGGATATTCGAGCTTCAGCCAGCGCGTATTGATCGGCCGGAAGCCGACGAGGCTGCCGATCACATAGAGCGCGACCAGCGCCAGGATGAAGATGCCGGTCGAAAACGCCGCCTCGATCGGCAGGACATGGGAAAAGCGCCCGACGATTTCCGGCTCCAGAACCAACACGAGCCCGAACAGCATCACCGTGCCGAGCGCGAAGGTGAACGAGCAGAAGGCGACGAGCACGCCGACCTCCGAGGCGGTCAGCCCCTTCGACGTATAGGCGCGGTAGCGCACCAGCGCACCGGAAAAGACCGAGGCGCCGATATTGTGCGACAGCGCATAGGTCGTAAACGAGGTGATGGTGATGAACCACAGCGAGATGCGGTGGCCGAGATGCTCCAGCGCCAGATGATCATAGGCCGCCAGCGCCGCATAGGCGACGAGCGTCGCGCAGCAGGCCAGCACCCAGCCCGAGACGGGAATGGCGTGGATGCTCGCCATGAACTCGTCGAGCGACAGGCCCCTCAGGTCCTTGTAGAGGATATAGATCGACAGAATGATGGCGGCGGTGCTGACCAGCGGCCAGAAGAATTTCTTCAGTCGCTTCATCCCGCCTTCCCCCGCATGCCCGGCGTCCCACCGCCGGGGCAGCAGGGTTTTCCCGCCTTTGCCCCGTAAAAAGCCATCTCGTTATCCCCACCGTCCGGTCCTGTCATTCGCCCTCAAGGCGACGCGGCCCTTTGTTCGGTCAGTGGACCAGCATTTCCGTGTCATCGGGTTAACGCTGGTCCATGCTGTCATCACATATGCGTCAGCGCGCCGCGAGCGCGGAGAGAATGCGCACCCAGGAGCGGATGCCCTTCTCGAAGGAGCGCAGCTCGTACTTCTCGTTCGGCGAATGGATACGGTCGTCCGAAAGCGCGAAGCCGACCAGCAAGGATTCCATGCCCAGCATCTTCTGGAAATCGCCAACAATCGGGATGGAGCCGCCCATGCCGATGACGACGGCGGGCTTCGGCCATTCGTCCGACAAAGCCGATTTCGCCTTGGAGAGCAGCGCCGAATCATAGGGCAGCTGGATGGCCGGCGAACCGCCATGGGCGTGGAACGACACCGAGCAATCCGCCGGAATTCTTGCACGCACATAGGCGCGGAAGGCGTCGCGGATCTTTGCGGGATCCTGCTTGCCGACGAGGCGGAAGGAGACCTTTGCGGAGGCTTCCGCCGCGATAACCGTCTTGAAGCCTTCGCCGGTATAACCGCCGGTGATGCCGTTCACTTCCGCCGTCGGGCGTGCCCAGGTCAGCTCCAGTACCGAGCGACCCTTCTCACCCGAGGGGATCGACAGGCCGATTTCGCCGAGGAAGCTTTCCGCCGTCTTGCCGAGCGTTTCCCAGCCCGCCTTGATCTGCGTCGGGGTCTCCTCGACGCCCTCATAGAAACCGTCGAGCGTCACGCGGCCGGTCTCGTCGTGCAGGCCGGCGAGAACAGTCGTGAGGATATGGATCGGGTTTGCCGCGGCACCGCCGAAATAACCGGAATGCAGGTCGCGGTCGGCCGCCTTGACGATGACCTCTTCGCCGACGAGGCCGCGCAGGCCCGCGGAAATGGCCGGCGTATCGGCATCCCACATGCTGGTGTCGCAGACCAGCGCGAAATCGGCGGTCAACTCGGCGGCATTCGCTTCGAGGAAGGGCTTCAGCGACGGCGAGCCGGATTCCTCTTCGCCTTCGAACAGGATGGAGACGCGGCAGGGCAGCGAACCCACGGTTTCCTTATAGGCGCGGCAGGCTTCGACGAAGGTCAGGAGCTGGCCCTTGTCGTCTGAGGTGCCGCGGCCGGTGATGATGCGGCGGCCCTCGCCGGCATCGCGCACCGCCGGCTCGAAGGGATCGTGGTCCCAGAGGTTCAGCGGATCGACCGGCTGGACGTCGTAGTGGCCGTAGAACAGCACATGCGGCGCATCGGGCTTGGCGCCATCATGATGGGCCACCACCATCGGATGGCCGGGCGTGTCGCGCACCGTCGCATCGAAACCAAGCGAGCGCAGTTCCTTGACCAGCCATTCCGCCGCCCGGCGGCACTCCGGCTTGAAGGCCGGATCGGTGGAAATGGACTTGATGCGCACCAGCTCGAACAGGCGTTCGAGGCTTGCCGGAATATCTGCACTGGCGCGATCGAGGACGGGCAGGATGTTGGTCATGGCGAATTCCCTAAAACATGGCGCGCAAAGCCGTTTGGCACGCTTTGCGAGGACACCACGCGCAAATCAAATGGCGTTCGGGCGCGACATTAGACCGATCGTGTCGGGGAGGGCAAATCGTATGACGATTCTGCGACGTCAGGACCGAGTAAGATTGGCAAGCACCATGCGCATATATTCGAGCAGAAGCTCCCGCTCGAAGCGCCTGAAGCCCTGGAACAGGACATCTTCGGTTTCAGAGGCCGCCGTCATCGCCGTCTCGCGCAGCGCCTTGCCGCGCGCCGTGAGATAGACGAGCTGGGCGCGCTTGTCCTTCGGGTGTTTCTTCCGCGAGATCAGCCCGTCGCGCTCCATGCGCGACAATGTGTTGGCCATGGTCGCCTGCTCGATGTCGAGCCTGTCGAGAAGTTCGCGCTGGGTGAGACCGTCACCGCTCCACAGTTCGAGCAGGACCGGGAACTGGCCGGGCGCCAAGCCGCTGCCGTCCGCCCGCGCCTGCAGCGCGCGGGACGCTCCCTTCGCCAGGAGATTGGCGAGGTAGGCAGCCGACTCCTTCCGGTCAAAATCCATGGCCGGAAGCTATGCCGGTTCTTGGCAACTGGCAATGATGGATCGCGGGCAATGCAACCACCCCAAAGGGGGGGCTGCCGCCCCAAAAGGAGAAGCCGCCGGCGACAGGAGGCTTGTCGCGGCGGCTTCTCACGAAAGATGGACAAAGGCCCGGAGAGGGGGATGAGGCCTTTGTCCTTGTCTGGCGCGGCGGGGGACAGGCCGGGATGCCAGACAGCGGCTTGATCAGGTGCCGATGAGGAATATTTGTGGGTCCGAATGTGGCTTTTCAAGGGATTCGAAGGCCGCCAAGAATTACAAATTGGTAACGTTCGTGTGAGGCTTTCGCGAGCCGTGAAAGCCCTCCCGGGCCGCAATGAAAGATGGACGCGGAAGGAAGCCCGCGCTATCCATTCACCCCATGAAAAAAGGTGATCATCTCTTCCTCGTCGACGGCTCCGGTTTCA
This sequence comes from uncultured Shinella sp., assembly GCA_965650295.1. Taxonomy (GTDB): domain Bacteria; phylum Pseudomonadota; class Alphaproteobacteria; order Rhizobiales; family Rhizobiaceae; genus Shinella. The sequence goes on from CBFGOD010000028.1 coordinate 9,675, forward strand.
TCTTCCGCGCCTTCCACGCCATCCCGCCGCTCAACCGCAAATCGGACGGTTTGCCGGTCAATGCCGTCTCGGGTTTCTGCAACATGCTGTGGAAGCTCCTGAAGGATGCGCGCAACACTGATGTCGGGGTCACGCCCACCCATTTCGCCGTCATCTTCGACTATTCCTCGAAGACCTTCCGCAATGCGCTCTACGACCAGTACAAGGCGAACCGCACCGCGCCGCCGGAAGACCTGATCCCGCAATTCGGCCTGATCCGCCACGCGACCCGCGCCTTCAACCTGCCCTGCATCGAGAAGGAAGGTTTTGAGGCCGACGACCTGATCGCCACCTATGCGCGGCTTGCCGAAGCCGACGGCGCCGATGTCACCATCGTCTCCTCCGACAAGGACCTGATGCAGCTCGTGACCGACAAGGTCTCGATGTATGACGGCATGAAGGACAAGCAGATCTCCATTCCCGAAGTCATCGAGAAATGGGGCGTGCCGCCGGAAAAGATGATCGACCTGCAATCGCTGACCGGCGATTCGACCGACAACGTGCCGGGCGTGCCCGGCATCGGCCCGAAGACCGCCGCCCAGTTGCTCGAAGAATACGGCGATCTCGACACGCTGCTGGCCCGCGCCGAGGAGATCAAGCAGGTCAAGCGCCGCGAAAACATCATCTCCAATCGCGAACTCGTGCTGCTCTCGCGCCAGCTCGTCACGCTGAAGACCGATACGCCGCTCGACACGGCACTGGACGAGCTGATCCTGCATCCGCAGGACGGCCCCAGGCTCATCGCCTTCCTGAAGGCCATGGAATTCACCACGCTGACGCGCCGCGTCGCGGAAGACTGCGCCTGCGATGCCGGCGCCATCGATGCGGCCGACGTGCCGGTCGAATGGGGTGCGGAGGCGCGCGGCCCGGATCTCGACAAGGGCGATGTCGCCGGCCCTGCCCTCGTGCTCGACGGCAACGAGACGGCAGCCGAAGCCGCCAAGACGCTGCTGCCCACCGCCAGCGCCGATGGCGCGACACCCGGCTCGCTCGCCGGATTGCGCGCCGAGCGGTTTTCCGCCGCCCCCATCGACCATTCCACCTATGAGACGGTGCGCGATCTCGCCGCCCTCGACCGCTGGATCGCCGCCGCACGCGACACCGGCCTCGTCGCCTTCGACACCGAGACGACCTCGCTCGACGCCATGCAGGCCGAGCTTTGCGGCTTCTCGCTCGCCATTGCCGACAATGCCAAGGACCCGACGGGTGTTAAGATTCGGGCCTGTTACGTGCCGCTCAACCACAAGACCGGTGTCGGCGATCTCCTGGGCGGCGGGCTGGCCGAAGGGCAGATCCCGATCCGCGCCGCGCTGGAGCGGCTGAAAGCCCTGCTCGAGGACCCCTCGGTCCTGAAGGTCGCGCAGAACCTGAAATACGACTATCTCGTCATGCGCCGCCACGGCATCACCGTGCAGAGCTTCGACGACACGATGCTGATGTCCTACGCGCTCGACGCCGGTGCCGGCACCCATGGCATGGACACGCTCTCGGAACGCTGGCTCGGCCACAAGCCGATCGCCTACAAGGACGTCGCCGGCTCCGGCAAGGGTGCTCAGACCTTCGACATGGTCGATATTTCCCGCGCCACGGCCTATGCGGCCGAGGATGCCGACGTGACGCTGCGCCTCTGGCATGTGCTGAAACCGCGCCTTGCGGCAAACCGCATGACCACCGTCTACGAGCGGCTGGAACGCCCGCTGGTGCCGGTTCTGGCGCGCATGGAAGAGCGCGGCATCACCATCGACCGGCAGGTCCTGTCCCGCCTGTCGGGCGAGCTGGCGCAGGGGGCCGCAGGCTACGAGGAAGAAATCTACGAGCTGGCCGGCGAACGCTTCAACATCGGCTCGCCGAAACAGCTCGGCGACATCCTGTTCGGCAAGATGGGCCTGCCCGGCGCCTCGAAGACCAAGACCGGCCAGTGGTCGACCTCCGCGCAGGTGCTGGAAGACCTCGCCGCCCAGGGCATTCCGCTGCCGCGCAAGATCGTCGACTGGCGCCAGCTCACCAAGCTGAAATCCACCTATACCGATGCGCTGCCCGGCTTCGTGCATCCCGACACCAAGCGCGTGCACACGTCCTATGCGCTTGCCTCGACGACGACAGGCCGTCTCTCGTCGTCGGACCCGAACCTGCAGAACATCCCCGTCCGCACCGCCGAAGGCCGAAAGATCCGCACGGCCTTCATTTCGACGCCGGGCAACAAGCTTGTTTCGGCCGACTACAGCCAGATCGAACTGCGCGTGCTCGCCCATGTCGCTGAAATCCCGCAGCTCAAGCAGGCCTTTGCCGATGGTGTCGACATCCATGCCATGACCGCGTCGGAAATGTTCGGCGTACCCGTCGAGGGCATGCCGTCGGAAGTGCGCCGCCGCGCCAAGGCGATCAATTTCGGCATCATCTACGGCATCTCGGCCTTCGGGCTTGCCAACCAGCTGTCGATCGAGCGGTCGGAAGCGAGCGACTACATCAAGAAGTATTTCGAGCGTTTCCCCGGCATCAAGGACTACATGGATTCAACCAAGGCCTTCGCCCGAGAGCATGGCTATGTCGAAACCATCTTCGGCCGCCGCGCGCATTATCCAGAGATCAAGTCGTCCAATCCCTCGGTGCGTGCCTTCAACGAACGCGCCTCGATCAACGCACCGATCCAGGGTTCCGCCGCCGATATCATCCGCCGCGCCATGGTTAAGATGGAGCCGGCGCTTGCCGCCGCCGGCCTTTCGGCCCGCATGCTGCTGCAGGTGCATGACGAACTGATCTTCGAGGTCGAGGACGGCGAGGTCGACAAGGCCATCCCCGTCATCGTCGATGTCATGGAAAACGCCTCCATGCCGGCGCTGTCGATGAAAGTGCCGCTGAAGGTGGATGCGCGCGCTGCGACCAACTGGGACGAGGCGCATTGAGGAATACCGCTGCGCCAACGCGCGGCGGTTGCAATCTCTTAAGCCTGTTTGCGGAAGGCCGCGCGCCTTAACGCGGCCTTAATATCGCAGGCGCCTTGATCGGCCCGATTGGGCGCGATGGTTTCGCCCGGCAGCGTCGTCGCCTGAGTGGCTGCGGCGCTCGATCCCCTGCTACGGATAACCGCGATGAGCCCTGCCGCCCTTGCCGCCTCGACTATCTCAGCGCCGCTGGCCGTGCAGGTCGTGCGCCAATACATCCCGAACCGCGGCGGGCTGGAGGATGTCGTGGCGCAATTGTCGCGCCAGCTTCTGTCGCGCGGTTTTCGCGTGCGGGTCGTCACACTGGACCGGCTGTTTTCCGCCCCCGACAAGACCTTGCCGGCGCGCGAGATCATCGACGGTGTCGAGGTGGTGCGCATTCCCTATTCCGGCAGCACGCGCTATCCGATCGCCCCCCAGGTGTTTCGCCATCTCTCGGATGCCGCGATCGTGCATGTGCATGCCATCGATTTCTTCTATGACGCGCTCGCCTGGGGCTGGCTGGCGCATCGCAAGCCTTTGATCGCCACGACCCATGGCGGCTTCTTCCACACCGCGAAATTCTCCGGCCTGAAGACCGTCTGGTTCAACACGACGACGCGGCTCTCGGCGCTCGCCTATCGCCGCATCATCGGTTGCAGCGCGCAGGATACCCGCACCTTCCAGAAAATCGCCGGCAGCCGCGTCGTGCGCATCGACAATGGTGCTGATACGCAAAAGTTCGGCGATGCCGGCGCGCGCGACGCCCGCCGCCGGCTGATCACTGTCGGCCGCTTTTCCGTCAACAAGCGCCTCGACCGGCTGATGGACGCCATGGTGCCGCTCGCCGCCGCCGACCCGACCTGGCATCTCGACATTGCCGGCGTGCCCGGCGACCATTCCGCCGACGATCTGGCCGGCATGGTGCGGGCGCGTGGCCTCGACGCCAATGTCACCGTGCATATCGGCCTCTCCAACGAAGCCGTGCGCGGATTGATCGGCGATACCTCGCTCTTCGCCTCGGCCTCCGAATATGAGGGCTTCGGCCTTGTCGCCATCGAGGCGATGAGCGCCGGCCTCGTTCCGGTGCTGCATCCGAACGTCGCCTATACGGACCTTGCCGCCAGCCACCCGGAAATCCGCCTCTGCGATTTTACCGATGCGCGCACGGCCGCTGACGGCATTGCAGGGGCGCACGCCATGCTGGCGCTCGATCCCGCCCGCTATCGCCGCGCGGCGATGGACGCGGCGGCAGCCTATTCCTGGGACCGCGTGGCGGATCGCTACGCAGACGTGTATCGTGCCACCCTGGGCGGCACGAGACGCGGCGAGCCGCACGGGCTTCTCGCGGAACGTCCCGGCGCCTGACGCGTTCGGCCCCTTTGTTTTCACGCAGGTCCGGCAGCGCCAAGCCCGGAACGGAGACAGGCATGGTATCCTCGGGCCGCGTATCGGCACTCTCGAAACTGGCGGTGGCAGCCATGGTCTCGCTTGCGATCCCGGCTCAGGCGGGCGCCGCCTGTCTGCGCGGCGTCAATCTGGCCGGCGCCGAGTTCGGCAAGGGTCGCGGCACCTATGGCAAGGACTACGCCTATCCCTCCGCCGAGACGATCGCCTATTTCGCCGGCAAGGGGTTCAACGCCGTGCGCCTTCCCTTCAAATGGGAACGGCTGCAACCGCGCCTCAAGCGCGGCTTCGACAAGGCGGAGCGCAAGCGGCTTTCCGAAACCGTAAAGGCGCTGCGCGCCGCAGGCCAGACTGTCATCCTCGATCCGCACAACTACGCCTATTACGGCGATAACCAGATCGGCTCGACCAAGGTGCCCGACAGCGCTTTCGCCGACTTCTGGAAACGGCTGGCCGAGGACTACAAGGACGATGCCGGCGTGCAGTTCGGCCTGATGAACGAACCGCATGACGTGACGGCAACGCAATGGCTCGCCTCCGCCAATGCCGCCATCGCCGCCATCCGCGAGACGGGCGCAAAGAACCTCGTGCTGGTGCCGGGCACCATCTGGACCGGTGCGCACAGCTGGGAACAGGAGCGCGACGGCGGCGCCAACGGAACCGTCATGCTCGGCATCGAGGATCCCGCCGACAACCACGTCTACGAGGTGCACCAGTATCTCGACGACGATTTTTCCGGCAAGGCGGAAACCTGCGCGCGGGCCGATGATGCGGTGAAGGCCCTGCAGGGTTTCACCGACTGGCTGAAGCGCAACGGAAAGCGCGGCTTCCTCGGCGAGTTCGGCGGCTCCGCCGACAAGGCCTGCCTCGACGGACTGGCCCGCATGACCGCCCTTATCGGCCAGGAACAGGCGGTCTGGACCGGCTGGACCTATTGGGCCGGCGGCGACTGGTGGCCGGCGACGGAAGCGCTCAACATCCAGCCGACCGCCGACGGCGACCGGCCGCAGCTCGCCGCCCTCATCGCAGGCGGCGGCCTGCCGGCAAAGCCCGGCGCCTGCCCTGCGCTTCCCTGAGCAGACTTTTCAAGCCCTCAAACCGACAATCCCACACGCTTTCAGAGTATGGCTAACCGAATGCAAACGGTGCAGCGGCGTGCCATCGCGGCACAAGCCGTATCCGTCGCAACATACTGAAAAATCGGGGTCATCAGTCCTTTTTTCACGCAATGCCGAAATGGACAGTTTCAGGGTGATGCGACCCTTGTTGCGGCTTCACAAAATCTTATCCATGTCCCTTCAGCCGATCTTATCAACCGTCGGTTATGTCTTTTCCGAAGAATAAGCACAGCCAGCCCCGGCCGGCCGAGAAACCGATGGAGAAGAACATGAAGCAGAAGATTCGCGATATCCTGGGCAAACATGGCGGCCTCCCGGTTCCGGTCGAGACGCTCGCCGACGATGCCGATCTCTATGCGGCAGGCCTGTCCTCCTTCGCCTCCGTGCAGGTGATGCTCGGCATCGAGGAAGCCTTCGACGTCGAATTCCCCGACAATCTGCTCAACCGCAAGTCCTTCCAGAGCGTGGACGCCATAACGCGCGCGGTTTCGAGCCTCGTCGGCAATGCGGAGGCCGCCGAATGACCCTCACCGTCGGTTCGAGCCTTGCGGAACGCGCCGAGCGCGTTTCCGCCGTGGCCGCAGCGCATGCCGACGATGTGGACGTCAAGGGCCGCTTCCCGCGGGAAGCCGTCGACGCGATGATCGCCGAACGGCTGTTGTCCATCCAGATCCCCGCCGCGCTTGGCGGCGAGGACGCAACGCTTTCGCAGATCGCGGAAGTCTGTTCCTTGCTCGGCCAGAGCTGCTCGGCGGCCGCCATGGTCTTCGCCATGCACCACATCAAGCTGTCAAGCCTCGTCTCGCACGGCGCCGGTGACGCCTGGCATAGCGCCTTCATGCGCCGGGTCTCCGACGAACAGCTGCTGCTCGCCTCGGCGACCACCGAAGGCGGCATCGGCGGCAACCTGCGCAACAGCATCTGCGCCATCGAAATCGACGGCGACACCTGCCGCCTGACGAAGGACGCCACCGTCATCTCCTATGGCGCGCATGCCGACGCGATCCTCATCACCTCGCGCGCCCATGCGGATGCCGCCTCGACCGACCAGGTCATGACCGTCTTCACCAGGGATCAGTACACGCTGGAGCAGACCCATGTCTGGGATACGCTCGGCATGCGGGGCACCTGTTCGGATGGCTGGCTTTTCAAGGGCGAGGCGCCGAAGGAACAGATCCTTCCCAAGCCTTTCGCCGAGATCGCCGCGCAGTCCATGCTCGCCACCTCGCACCTTCTGTGGAGTGCCGTCTGGTACGGCATCGCCGTCAACGCGGTCGCCCGCGCCCAGGCCTTCGTACGAGCCGCCGCGCGCAAGAGCCCCGGCCAGACACCGCCCGGCGCGCTGCGTCTGGCGGAAGCCTCCAACCTGCTGCAGCTCGTGAAATCCAACACCATTGCCGGCCTTCGCGAATACGAGGCAGCCAAGGCGGATCCGGACCGGCTCTCTTCCATGGGTTTTGCGGTCGCGATGAACAATGTGAAGATCGCGTCTTCGGAAACGATCCTCTCCATCATCAACCAGGCCATGCTGATCGTCGGCATCATGGGCTACAAGAACGGCACGCCGTTCAGCCTCGGCCGGCATCTGCGCGATGCGCATTCCGCCCAGCTGATGATCTCCAATGACCGCATCCTCGGCAACACGTCCAACCTCCTGCTTGTTCACAAGCAGGACACCAGCCTGATCGGGTGACACCATGGATATGCAGACTTCGCTTCTCGACCGGCTCTTCGATTCGGGCCTGCTCATCGATACCGGCGTCGAGGGCCTCTATGGCCGCTCGGGCGCCTTCGAGGATGTGATCGCCCGCTTCGAGCGGCTGATCGATGCCTTCGGTGGTGCCGATGGCGCGGAGGCCATGCGCTTTCCGCCGGGCATGAACCGCGCGCATTTCGAAACATCAGGCTACATGAAGAGCTTCCCGCAGCTCGCCGGCACCGTGCACAGTTTCTGCGGCGGTGATCTCGACCACATGAGCCTCTTGCAATGCATGGAAGTCGGCGGCGACTGGACGAAGGACCAGAAGGCGACGGATATCGTGCTGACGCCGGCCGCCTGCTATCCGCTCTATCCGACCATCGCCAAGCGCGGCCGCCTGCCGGCCAAGGGCGGCCTCTACGACCTGCAATCCTACTGCTTCCGCCATGAGCCGTCGAACGACCCGGCCCGCCAGCAGCTGTTCCGCATGCGTGAATATGTCTGCATGGGCACGCAGGAGCATGTGACCGAGTTCCGCCAGACCTGGATGGACCGCGGCCTGGAAATGATGGCCAAGGTCGGTCTCGATGTGACGATCGACGTCGCCAACGATCCGTTCTTCGGCCGCGCCGGCCGCATGATGGCCAACAACCAGCGTGACCAGAACCTGAAGTTCGAACTCCTGATCCCGGTCACCTCGGCCGCCAAGCCGACCGCCTGCATGAGCTTCAACTACCATCAGGACGCCTTTGGCGCGAAGTGGGGGCTGAACCTCGAAAACGGCGATGTCGCGCACACTGCCTGCGTCGGCTTCGGCCTGGAACGCATCGCGCTCGCGCTGTTTGCCCGCCACGGCATGGATATCGCGCTCTGGCCGGCGGATGTCCGCAAGACGCTGGGATACCAGGACTGACATGGCTGCCGTCTTCGCCGGGGCCAATCCCGAGACCTAC
>CBFGOD010000029.1:0-17805 GCA_965650295.1 uncultured Shinella sp.
ATCATCACCGGCGCCGGCCCCGCCGGCTGCGTTCTGGCGAACCGGCTTTCCGAGGACCCGACCGTCCGCGTGCTGCTGCTGGAAGCCGGCGGCGGGGACTGGAACCCGCTGTTCCACATGCCGGCCGGCTTCGCCAAGATGACCAAGGGCGTTGCCAGCTGGGGCTGGGAAACCGTGCCACAGAAGCACATGAAAGGCCGCGTCCTGCGCTACACGCAGGCCAAGGTCATCGGCGGCGGTTCCTCGATCAATGCGCAGCTCTATACGCGCGGCAACGCCGCCGACTACGATCTCTGGGCCAGCGAAGACGGCTGCGAGGGCTGGAGCTACCGGGAAATCCTGCCCTACTTCAAGCGCGCCGAGGACAACCAGCGTTTCGCCGACGACTACCATTCCTATGGCGGGCCGCTCGGTGTTTCCATGCCGGTCTCGGCGCTGCCGATCTGCGACGCCTATATCCGCGCCGGCCAGGAACTCGGTATTCCCTACAATCACGATTTCAACGGCCGCCAGCAGGCCGGCGTCGGCTTCTATCAGCTGACCCAGCGCAACCGCCGCCGCTCCTCCGCCTCGCTCGGCTATCTCTCGCCGATCAAGGATCGCAAGAACCTCACCATCCGCACCGGCGCCCGCGTCGCCCGCATCGTGCTGGAGGGCACGCGCGCCGTCGGCGTCGAGGTCGTCAGCGGCAACGGTGTCGAGACCATCCGGGCCGAGCGTGAGGTGCTCGTCTCCTCCGGCGCCATCGGCTCGCCGAAACTGTTGCAGCAATCCGGCATCGGCCCGGCCGATCACCTGCGTTCGGTCGGCGTCGAGGTCAAGCACGACCTGCCCGGCGTCGGCTCCAACATGCAGGACCATCTCGACCTCTTCGTCATCTCCGAATGCACCGGCGACCATACCTATGACGGCGTGGCCAAGCTGCACCGCACGCTCTGGGCCGGCCTGCAATATGTGCTGTTCCGTTCCGGCCCCGTCGCCTCCTCGCTCTTCGAAACCGGCGGCTTTTGGTATGCGGATCCGGAGGCGCGTTCGCCGGACATCCAGTTCCATCTAGGCCTCGGCTCAGGCATCGAAGCGGGTGTCGAAAAGCTGAAGAACGCCGGCGTGACGCTGAACTCCGCCTATCTGCACCCGCGCTCCAAGGGTACGGTGCGGCTTGCCTCCGCCGACCCCTCGGCCGCACCGCTGATCGATCCGAACTACTGGGACGACCCGCATGATCGTAAGATGTCGCTCGAGGGCCTGAAGATCGCCCGCGAAATCATGCAGCAGGCTGCGCTGAAACCCTTCGTCATGGCCGAGCGCCTGCCGGGACCGAAGGTCGTGACAGACGAAGACCTGTTCAACTATGGCTGCGCCAATGCCAAGACGGACCATCATCCCGTCGGCACCTGCAAGATGGGCACGGGCGCGGATGCCGTCGTCGGGCTCGATTTGAAGGTGCATGGGCTTGACGGACTGCGCGTCTGCGACAGTTCCGTCATGCCGCGCGTGCCTTCGTGCAACACCAATGCGCCGACCATCATGGTGGGCGAGAAGGGCGCGGACATCATCCGCGGCCTGCCGGCGCTGCCGGCCCAGGTCTTTCAGTACGAGCGCAACGACCAGCGTCCGCGCGCCCGCGCCAACATCCGATAGGGGGAACCATGATCCGCCACTGCGTCTTCATCCGCTTCAAGCCGACCATCTCCGTCGCCTACAAGACCGAGCTGTTCAACGAGATCGACGTCCTGAAAGACCGCCTGCCGGGCATGGTCGCCGTGCATATCGGCACCAATGTCAGCCCGGAAACCAGCATGGACAAGGGCTTTTCAGACGGCTTCATTGTCGATTTCGCCGACAGTTTTTCGCGCGATGCCTATCTGGAAGATCCCGAGCATAAACAGACCGGCGGCCGCCTTGTCGCGGCGGCCGAGGGCGGCGTCGCCGGCATTCTCGTCTACGATCTCGAAACCGACGATTAGACTCGACCCGCCCGGCGCGAAAGCATGCGCTCGAGCGCGGAGAAGGCATCGTAGATCAGCACCGCCAGCACCGCGACGACGAGACCACCTTGCAGCACGAAGGCAAGGTTGTTGGACTGCAGGCCGGCGATGATGACCTCGCCGAGGGTTTTTGCCGCGACCGTCGAACCGATGGTGGCGGTGGCCAGGCTGATGGTCACCGAAAGGCGGATGCCGGCGAGAATGATCGGCAGCGCCAGCGGCAGCTCCACCTTGGTCAGCCGCTGCCATGCCGTCATGCCGGTTCCCTTCGCCGCCTCCACGATGGCGGGCGGCAGGGTGGAAAGGCCGGTCATGGAATTTTCGAAGATCGGCAGCAGGCCATAGAGGAAAAGCGCAATCAGCGTCGGCTTCTCGCCAAAGCCGACAGCGGGCACGGCAAGCGCCAGCACGGCGACCGGCGGAAAGGTCTGGCCGATATTCACGAGGCTGCGCGACAGCGGCAGGAATTCCGCGCCGATGGGCCGCGTCACGAGAATGGCGAGCCCGACGGCGACGATGGTTGCGGCCAGCGTCGCGGTAAAAACGGTCGCGAGATGCGACAGCGTCAGCGAGAGCAGGCTGCCCTGATTGTAGATCGCCGGCGCATTGGCCTGCACCAGCGGCTTCAAGAGCGGCTCGAACAGGCCGGGCTGGACGAGAAAGGCGATCAGGATGATCAGCGCCGCCAGCCGCAGGAGATTGGGCAGAAGCCGCTTCATTGCGGCCTCGCGGCACGGCGGGCAAGGCCGGCGAGCGTCACGCGGCCGAGGGCTGCGCCATCCGCACCGACGACCGGCAGGGCATCACGACCGGACCAGAGCAGCGCCGACAGGGCATCGCGCTGGCTGGTGGCCGCCGGGAGCGGTTCACCCTCCGCATTGCCCGCTTCGGCAGCATCCCCCGCCGTGCCGATCGAAAGAAGCCGGAACGGCCGCTCGCCGGCGCCGATCAACGTCTCGACGAAATCCGTGGCGGGATTGACCAGCATCTCCTCGGGCGCGGCGTATTGCACGATCCTGCCCTTGTCCATCACGGCGATCTTGTCGGCGAGGTGGAAGGCCTCCTCCATGTCATGCGTGACGAGGATGATGGTCGTGCCGAAATGTCTCTGGATGGCCAGCAGGTCGTCCTGCGCCTTGGCGCGGATGACCGGATCGAGCGCGCCGAAGGGCTCGTCCATCAAAAGAATTTTCGGCTCGGCGGCGAGCGCGCGGGCAACGCCGACGCGCTGCTGCTGGCCACCCGACAGTTCGTGCGGGTAACGCGGGCCGAAGGCGGCGGGATCGAGCTGGAAAAGCGAGAGCAACTCCTTCACCTTGGCATCGATGCGGCCTTTGTCCCATCCCAGCAGGCCGGGCACGGTGGCGATGTTTTCCGCGACCGTACGGTGCGGAAAGAGGCCGTGGCCCTGGATGGCATAGCCGATGCGTCGGCGCAGTTCGTAGCCGGGGATCGACCGATTGTCCTCGCCGTCGATGCGGATGATGCCCGAGGTCGGCTCGACCAGGCGGTTGACCATGCGCATCAGCGTCGTCTTGCCGGAGCCCGACGTGCCGACGATGACGGTGATCGTGCGCGGCGCGATGGTCATCGAGACAGTGTCGACGACCGTGTTGTCGCCGTAGTGCTTGGTAATGCCTTCGATCTCGATCATGCTGCCCTGCCGGGTTTGGAATGGGAAAGTTCGGTCGCGGCGTCGAGAACGGTCGCCGCCGCAAAGGCGAGCGCGACCGTCGGCACCGCGCCGAGCAGCACGAGGTCCATGGCCGTCTGGCCGATGCCCTGGAAGACGAAGACGCCGAAGCCGCCGCCGCCGATCAGGGCGGCAATGGTGGCAAGGCCGATATTCTGCACCAGCACGATACGGATGCCCGTGAGAATGACCGGAAAGGCCAGTGGAAGCTCGACGCCGAACAGCCGCTGGCGATCCGTCATGCCGATGCCGCGCGCCGCATCATTGGCATCGCGCGGCACGCCGGCAAGGCCGACCACCGTGTTGGCGACGACAGGCAGCAGCGAATAGAGGAAAAGCGCGACAAAGGCGGGGGCGGCGCCGATGCCGCGAATGCCGATGGCCGCCGCTCCCGGCACATTGAGCGCGATCCAGCCGAGCGGTGCGATGAGCAGGCCGAACAGCGCAATCGACGGAATCGTCTGGATGATGTTGAGCACATTGAGTACCCCGGCGCGCAAGGCTTCCACCCGATGGCAAAGAATGCCAAGCGGCAGGCCGACCAAGGACGCGGCCGCCAGCGAGCCGAGCGCCAGCACGACATGCCGGCTCGCCTCCAGCCAGAAGGTCTCGGCGCGGCTGCCATATTCCTTGAGGATCGACAGCCCGTCCCAGGCGCCGGACATCAGAAGTGCCGCGATAGCGACGGTAACGGCCGCCAGCAGCGCCACCCGCGCAAGCGGCGCGAGCTTCAGCCGGGCCAGCGCATCGGCGGTCAGAAGCGCGAAGGCAAAGCTGGTGAGCCAGAAACCGGAGGCCGGCGAGACGCGGGCATAGGTATTTTCCGGTGGCGTCAGATGGCCGGCGGCAAGGCCGATCAGAACCGCGAGGATTGCCAGGGCCGCGAGGCCGAGCATCAGCCGCAGAAGCGTCGGCGTCTTCAGCACGATGAGCACGAGGGCGACGATAACAAAGGCGAGCAGCACAGCGCCGAGGCCGGATGGCAGCGCATCGAGGATCGCCCGCGGCTCGCCCGGCACGATGCGGTTGGCACGGAAATTGGCAAACGGCGCTAGAAAGGCGCCGTAAGCCAGCAAAGCGGCGATCACCACGCCGAGCTTGTCGATCCTGAACCGCATGCACGCCTTTCAAAGGGGAAACCCTCCGCCCGGATGGGCGAAGGGTGAAAAGAGCTTACTTGATGAAGCCATTCTTCTTGAGGAAGTCTTCGGCAACTGCCTTGGCCGGCTCGCCGCCGACCTGAACGCGGCCGTTGAGATCCTGCAGCGTGACGAGGTCGAGCTTTTCGAAGACGGGCTTCAGCAGCTCCTCGATCTGCGGATTGGCCTTCAGCACCTCTTCGCGGATGATCGGCGAAGGCTGGTAGACCGGCTGCACGCCCTTGTCGTCTTCGAGAACGACGAGGCCCGACGGCGCAATGCCGCCATCCGTGCCGTAGACCATCGCGGCGTTCGCGCCGTTGGTCTGGTTGGCGGCGGCGGCAATCGTCGCGGCGGTGTCACCGCCCGAAAGCGTGATCAGCTGTTCCGGCTTCAGCGTGAAGCCGTAGGTCGTCTGGAAGGCTGGAAGCGCCGCTGCCGAGTTCACGAATTCCGAGGAGGCCGCGAGAACGACCTGGCCACCGCCGGAGACGTATTTGCCGAAGTCGCTGAGCGTGACGAGCTTGTTCGGCTCGGTCACATCCTTGCGCAGCGCGATCGCCCAGGTGTTGTTGGCCGGCGACGGCTGCAGCCAGACGATCTTGTTGGCGTCATAGTCGAGCGTCTTGGCAAGCTCATAGGCCTTGGTCGCATCCTTCCAGGCCGGATCGTCGGCCTTTTCGAAGAAGAAGGCGGCATTGCCGGTATATTCCGGATAGATGTCGATCTCGCCTGCGATGATCGCCTGGCGCACGACCGGCGTCGCGCCGAGCTGCACGCGGTCCGTCGTCTGGATGCCGTTGGCATTCAGAACGGACAGGATGATGTTGCCGAGAACGCCGCCTTCCGTATCGATCTTCGAGGAAACGACGACCTGGGCCTGGGCGGCACCAGCAGCCAGGCCGAGGGCCAGAGCTGCTCCGATAAACTTGACGACTGGGCGCATGTGAAAACCTCTCCTTGTGCGGCAATTCGTGGCCACAGTTTCACCACGTTTCAGAAAGCCCGTCCGGGCAAAGCATTCCATATATGGCAGCAAATCGCAAAAAACAGACTGCGGGGGCAGGACAAGACACGACGTTTGTTGCCGCGTCCAAAGCGCTTTAAAATTTATGCCGGAAGAACTTATCAGGCAAAAGAATCCCATTGCAATCGGCCATGCCATCCGACAGTCTTCCAGCCGGCCCATCCTCCATTTCGATAATGCATTTCATCTCTGCCGGGAACCATCCCGGGCCCGATGTCCGGCGCAAATTTTTGAGGGGACAATGAGCATTTACATTCTCGCATTGCTGATCGGTGTCGTGGCGGGGCTTCGCGCCATGACGGCACCGGCGGCCGTCAGCATTGGCGCCGCCCTCGGCTGGTTGCCGGTTTCCGGCACCTGGGCCGCCTTCATGGGCTATCGCTTCACGCCCTATATTTTCGGTATCCTGGCGCTGGTCGAATTCGTCACCGACCAGCTGCCGAGCACACCGAGCCGCAAGGTGCCGCAGCAGTTCGGCGCCCGCATCGTCAGCGGTGCCTTCTGCGGCGCCGTCATCGGCACCGCCGGCGGTGCGCTGATCGGCGGCCTGGTGGCCGGCGTGGTCGGCGCGGTCATCGGCACTTTGGGCGGCGCGGAAGCCCGCCAACGCCTCGTCGCGGCGATTGGCGGCAAGGACCTGCCCATCGCGCTTCTCGAAGATGCGGTCGCCGTGCTGCTCGGCCTCTTCGTCGTTTCGTCGGTTCTCTGATGCAGACATTCGACGCCATTATCATCGGCGCGGGCCAGGCCGGCCCGTCGCTCGCCGGCCGGCTGACGGCCGCCGGCCGGAAGGTGGCGCTGATCGAGCGCAAGCTCGTCGGCGGCACCTGCGTCAACACCGGCTGCATGCCGACCAAGGCCATGGTCGCCAGCGCCTATGCCGCGCACCTCGCCCGCCGCGGCGCCGAGTATGGCGTGGTGACGGGCCCTGTCACCGTGGATTTCGCCAAGGTCATGGCGCGCAAGGACAAGGTGCGTTTCGATGCCCGCAAGGGCAACGAGGACTGGCTGGAAAGCATGGATGGCCTGACCTTCCTGCGCGGCCATGCCCGTTTCGAAAGCCCGACGGAAATTCGCGTCGGCGACGACCTGTTGTCCGCACCGCAGATCTTCCTCAATGTCGGCGGCCGTGCCGTCGTGCCGGATTTTCCCGGCGTGGAAGACGTACCGCACCTCAACAATGTCTCGATCATGGATCTGACGGCGGTGCCCAAACACCTCGTCGTCATCGGAGGCAGCTATATCGGGCTGGAATTCGCCCAGATGTTCCGCCGCTTCGGCGCCGAGGTCACGGTCGTTGAAAAGGGACCACGGCTGATTGCGCGGGAAGACCCTGATATCAGCGACGCCGTGCGCGACATCCTCGAACGCGAGGGCATCGCTGTCAGGACCGGGGCGGAATGCATCCGCTTCTTCAAAAGCGGCGACGGTGTCGGGGTGGGCGTCGATTGCACGGCCGGCGCGCCCGAGATCATCGGCTCGCATCTCCTGCTCGCCACCGGGAGGCGGCCGAACACCGACGATCTCGGCCTCGACGAGGCGGGCGTGGCGGTGGACAAACGCGGCTACATCACCGTCGACGAGCGGCTCGAAACCAATGTGCCCGGCATCTTCGCGATGGGTGACTGCAACGGCCGCGGCGCCTTCACCCACACCTCGTATAACGACTTCGAGATCGTCGCGGCGAACCTGCTCGATAATGAACCGCGCAAGGTGAGCGACCGCATCCAGACATACGCGCTCTATATCGACCCGCCGCTCGGCCGCGCCGGCATGAGTGAGACGGAAGCACGCAAGACCGGGCGCAAGCTTTTGATCGGCACACGGCCGATGAGCCGCGTCGGCCGCGCCAAGGAAAAGGGCGAAACGCTCGGCTTCATGAAAGTGATCGCCGATGCCGACACCAAGGAAATCCTCGGCGCCTCCCTTCTCGGCACCGGCTGCGACGAGGCGGTGCAAAGCATTCTGGACGTGATGTATTCCGGCAAGCCCTACACGACGATCACGCACGCCGTGCACATCCACCCGACGATATCGGAACTGATCCCGACGGTTTTCGGCGACATGCAGCCGGCGGAATGAGAAAGGCCCGGGACATTCCCGGGCCTTCTATTTTTACTTCGGCTTGCGGATCGTCAGCGCGGGGTTATGGGCGAAGAAGTTGTGCGGCATGATGTGCACGGTCTTCCATTCCGTCGACATAACAGGCCAGTCCTCCATGCGCGGGATGTGGTGGAAGCCGGCGGAGAACCAGGTGACGATGTCCTTGCCCATCAGGCTCTGGTCTTTCTTCACCCATTCGGCGAGCGTATCGGAGCCATCGCTCTGCATGGCGAACTTGCCGCCGGCATAGCGCTGTTCCGGGTCGTAGACCGTGTTCCACACCGAATATTCGATATAGGCATTGCGCTTCATCGGCGGGTCGTTCTCGAAGTCGAACGGGCCATAGGACACGTCGCCATGGTGGATCATGTAGCCCGGCTCGTGACCGAGATAACCCTCGCGCGACGGGTCGGAGATGTGGAAATAGCGCGGCTGCGAGGAGGAGAGCTTGTAGCGCGCCTCCATTTCCGTCATCGGCATCTTGTGCTCGACCGTCCACATCGACTTGCGCGGGCTCGACGCATCCAGCTTGGCCGGCACGATATCCATCGTCGAGAAGTGGTTGACCGGCTGGTCGACGTCGAAGTCGATGCGGAAGTTGAAATAGTGATCGTGGTTGGCGGCAACGAGGTTCGGCGCGATCAATGTGCCATGCGCCGTATCCGCCTTGGCCGTCGCATCCTTCATCGAGGTGGAGGCAACGCCCTTCACTGCATCGAGGCCGGTCGCACCGACATAGATGTTGACCTGACCGTTCTGCTGCAGGCGGTAATCGATGAGATAGTCATAGTTGCCGACTTCCGAGGCCGTGCGCACCACGAGTTCCGTCGCCGGGCGTCCTTCCGCCGGGATCGGCTTTTCCGGCGTCTGGGCAAAGACCTCGAAATGGCGCCAGGCCGGATCGCCGATGCTGCGCTCGAAGACGCAGATGGCATCGGGAATGACCAGCGGCTGGCCCTTGTCGTCGGCGATCGTCGCCGGCAGGAAGGTGGCATGCGCGGGGCAATCGATGCCGGCACGCAGCGGTGTCAGGAACAGGCCGAAACCATATTCCCCGCTGTCCATATAGGTGCGCCAGTACCAGCCTTCCGACGGGTCCATATAGGGCACGAAGACTTCCGAGAGATGCGCCTGATAGATGACCGAGCGCCAGGTGCCGTCATCATTGACGTCGAGATTGGAGAGCACCAGGCCCGGCCGCTTGTCGACGCGGAAGTTGAAGCGCCAGATATCCCATTCGAGATGGCTGCCATCGATCTTGTAGTTCGGGCCACCCTCCTGCACCAGCTTAACGGGGTTGGTCTCGGCGCGCAGCGGCGTGCGCTTGGCGACTTCCTCCTCCGTATAGCCCCAGCCGTCCTTCGGCACATCAAGCACGCCGGTATCGACGACGCGCAGCACTTCCTTCTTGCCGATATCATAGAGTGCAAACAGGCCTTCGATCGGCTTGGCATAAAAGTTGGAACCGTCGGGCACCTGATAGCAGGGCACCTTCATCAGGCGGGAATTGGTATATTCCTCGGTGAAGAAATTGCCGGCGGTGAGCGGCAGGCAGAAAGCCTGTTCCGGCTTCAGGCCGCGCTTGGCAAGGCCGGCCACCATTTCGGGATTGCCGAGTACGCCTTCCAGCGCGCCCATGAATTCCGTGAACAGCACCATCGGCTGTCCCTTGGTCTTCTCGTTGCTTTCCACCGCGCCCTTGGTGATGTTGACCACGGCCTCGCTGAAGCCTTCCTTGCTGGTCAGGTAAACCGTCGCCTTGCGGTCGAGGCTGTCGCCCTCCTTCCAGGCGAGCACGTCGACCTTGGCGGGCTCCTTCAGCTCGATCAGCGGATAGAGCGTGGTGTCGTCGGCAACCTTCTGATCGCGCAGGATCTGGTTGATCTTCTGATATTCCTCGGCGGTCAGGCCATCCAGCGGATGGGCGGCCGCGGCGGTGGCGGTCAGGCCGAAGGCCAGTGCCGTAGCGGCAAGATATCGCGTCAGTCTCATGATCGTTCCCTCTTCTGTTGTTTTCTCAGGCGAAGACCACCTGGATGTCGGTGTATTCGGCAAGGCCTTCCTCTGCGAACTCGACGCCGATGCCGGAGAGCTTGACGCCGCCGAAGGGCGCATTCGGCTGGATGGCGCCGTGTTTGTTGATCCAGACGGAGCCGCAGGCCATGCGGCTCGCCACCGTCTTGGCCGCCGCGATATCCGACGACCAGACCGAACCGCCAAGCCCGTTCGGGCTGTCGTTCGCCAGCCGGATCGCCTCCTCGACATCGGAATAGCGGATGACCGGCAGCGCCGGGCCGAACTGCTCCTCGTCGACCAGCGCATCGCCGTTGCGCAAGCCGGACACGATGGTCGGCGGGAAGAACAGGCCCTCGCCCGGCTCGCCGCCGAGCAGCACCTTGCCGCGTCCCTTGGCATCCGCCACGAGCCGCGAAACCTTGTCGAACTGCATGCGGTTCTGGATCGGGCCGAGAATGCTCGCCTCCTCCATGCCGTTGCCGACGGGAATAGCCTTCGCATAGGCAACGAGCGCATCGCACACCGCGTCGTGGATGCTGTCATGCACATAGAGCCGCTTCATCGCCGCGCAGGTCTGGCCGTTGTTGATGAAGGCGCCCCAGAACAGGCCTTCGGCGATCGCCTGCGGATCGGCATCCGGCAGCACGATGGCAGCATCGTTGCCGCCCATTTCCAGCGTCAGGCGCTTCATGGTCGCGGCCGCGGACTGCATGACCTTCTGGCCGGTGGCGCAGGAGCCGGTAAAGACGATCTTTGCGATATCCGGATGGGCGGACATGGCGCCGCCGAGATTGAACGTCTTGTCGTCGCCCGTGACGACGTTGACGACGCCCGGCGGCAGCACCTCGTTCATGATCTCAACCAGCCGCAGCGTCGAAAGCGGCGTATAGGGCGAAGGCTTGACGACGACCGTGTTGCCGGTGCGCAGCGCCGGCAGGATATGCCAGACGGCGATCATCACCGGGAAATTCCACGGCGTGATCGAGCCGACGACGCCGAGCGGCTTGCGGTGCAGCTCCACCCGCCCCTGCTCGTTGTCCTGCAACACCTTGACCGGGATCGAAAGCCCTGTCGTATAACCCGCCCAGGCGACGGCACCGCCGACCTCCCAGCGCGAACCGAGGCCGTTCAGCGGCTTTCCCTGCTCCAGCGTGATGATTTCGGCGAGTTCCGCCGCATGTTCCTCGATCTTCGCCGTGACAGCCGCACAGGCCGCCTGCAGCGCCTCATCGCTCTGCGCCGACCACGCTGCGAAAGCCACCTTGGCGACGGCGACGGCCGCATCCAGCTCGGCGCCGCCCATGTCAGGCGCGCGGCCGACCTCCTCGCCCGTCGCCGGGTTGAGCACGGCGAAGTCCGCGCCGACAGGGGCTGGCTTGCCGCCGATGGTCGCCTTGAATTCCATCATTTCCGCCTCCTCCATGGCAGGCCGCCTCCTCCGGCGGTCCTATCTGGTGGCAGAGAATAGAAGCGGGCGCGACATCAGACTTGGACGGCGCCGTCCCGACTTTTGGACAAAAGCGTCAATGGCAGCGCGCAACCGCACCCGGTGTGGCGCCGTATTTCTTGCGGAATTCGCGGTAGAAATAGGAGAGATCGTTGAAGCCGCAGTCGAAAGCGACGGCGGTGACGCCTTCCGACGGCTGCTCCCGGCGCGCCGTCAGCCGGGCATGCGCCAGCTCCAGCCGGCGATTGAGCAGGCGGTGGCCGGGCGTTTCGCCAAGCGGCCGGAAATGCCGTTGCAACATGCGCTCGGACACGTTGAGACGGGTGGCAAGCTCGCGCGGACCGAAGCCGGGGTCCGCACGGTGGCGGTCGATCATCGCCAAAGCGCGCGACAGCAGGGTCTCCGCCGGCGTCGCAAGACCGGTTCCCCGGCTCGAATGCAGATAGGCGCCCATCAGGCACAGGAAGGCCTCGCCGAGCTGCGCCTGCTCGCCATCCTCCAGCAGCATCTTTGCGATGACGGCGCGCATGGCGACCCAGAGCGGGTCCTCCCGCGAGATCGAAAGGCCGCCGGCACAGGCATTGCCGAAACGGTGCACCACCTCATCGCGCGGAATGTGCAGCGAGACCTGATTGGATCGCTCGCCGCGATAGAGAAAGGTCGAGGGCTTGACGGAATCGACGAGGAACATGTCCCCCGGCAGAAGCTCGGCCACATGATCGCCCTGTTCGACGCGACACTGGCCGGCATCCTGCACGAGCAGGAAGAAATATTCGCCGGGATCCTGCTTGATGGAGCGCGTATTTCGCGCCACCTCGGAGGCATCGAGCGCGACGATCGCCGTATCGAACGGGCCGACGCGCCGCGTGGTCACATCGCCATTGACGACGCCGCTGCGCCGCATGGGCTCCAGATCGAAGGACCCGCAGACCTTGCGGATTTCCGCCTCGAGAATTTCCACCTGTACCGGCTTGTGCCCCGGCGTCATCAGCGACTGCATTGCGCCCTCCCCGGCTCCCGCAGAATGCCTTTACTCCCAAACTATCTCATCACAGTCCGCAGCGCTTGCCTATCGTTCCAGCGCTGAAAAACCGCCTGCCGCCGCCGCCCGGCGCACCCCCTCCGAGGGCGCCTCCGCCAGCCCCTCCGCCGCGAACCGGTCCAGCACGGCCACCCCGTCCACAAGCCCGCGCGCCTCAGCATAGTGCATCGGCCCGCCCCGCCAGCGCGGAAAACCGTAGCCGTGGATTTTCACGAGATCGATATCGGCGGCACGGAGCGCCACGCGCTCCTCCAGAATGCGCGTCGCCTCGTTGACCATCGGTAGCAGGATCGCATCGGCAATCGAAGCCTCATCCCAGGCGCGCTGCGGCTGGCCCACGGCCTCTTCGGCGACGACGGCCGCAACGGTCTCCGACGGTTTTGGCGTCCGGTCGCCTGGCTGATAGTCGTACCAGCCGCCGCCGGTTTTCTGGCCGAAACGCTGAAGCGCGCAAAGCCGCTCCGCTACCGGCGCAAAGGGCGTTTCGCCCCGTTCGCGCGCCGCCTTGCGCTGGAAGGCGGCGATGTCGAGGCCACCGAGATCCTGCGCTTCGAACGGCCCCATCGGCAGGCCGAAAGCGCGCATGGCGGCATCGACCGCCGAGGGCGTCGCGCCCGACAGCAGCAGGCGCTCGGCCTGCGCACGCGTCACCTTCAGGATACGGTTGCCGATGAAGCCATCGCAGATGCCGGCACGGACGGGAATTTTGGCAAGCTGGCGGGCGAGCGCGAAGCCCGCCGCCAGAACCTCCGGCGCCGTCATCTCCGTCGGCACGATCTCCAGCAACTTCATGACATGGGCTGGGCTGAAGAAGTGCAGGCCGAGGAACCGCTCGGGATGGGCGATATTGGCGCTGATCGCGCCGGGATCGAGATAAGAGGTATTGGTGGCGAGCACCGCATCCGCGCGGCAGACCGTCGACAAGTTCTCAAAGACCGCGCGCTTGACGGCGAGATCCTCGAAAACGGCCTCGATGACGAGATCCGTATCGGCAAGCAGGCCGTAATCATCGCCGCCGGTCACACCGGCCATACGCTGGTCAGCAACCATCTGCGTCAGGCGTCCGCGCTTGACGGAGCCATCATAAATCGCCCTCACATTGGCAAGCCCGCGCTCGACCGCGATGGCGTCGCGCTCGATCAGCACCACCGGAAGGCCGGCATCGCGCAGGGCCGCGGCAATGCCTGCCCCCATCGTGCCGCCGCCGATCACGGCCGCTGAGCAGACGTCGCGCGGGGCGATGCCGGCGAGTTCCGGCGGGCGGGGTGCTGCGCGCTCGGCGAAGAAGACATGGCGCAGGGCTGCGGCCTGTTCGGAGCCGCGCAGAGCAAGGAAGGTTTCGCGCTCGAAGGCCATGGCGTCGACGAAATCCGTCTCGCAGGCCTTGCGGATGGAGGCGAGCGCGCGCAGCGGCGCGATCTCGCGCTTCGCCTTGGCCGCGACGGCCTTTTCGGCGCTCTCCCAGAAGCCGGCTTCGACGGCCGGAACCGCGCGGCTGGAGATCGGCTGCGACAGCGGTTTTTCCGCGATGCCCTCAGCGAAAGCGACAGAGCCCGCGCGCAAATCTCCATCAATGATGGCATCGACAAGCCCGAGGCCTTCCGCCTTCTTCGCACTGAGCGGGCTGCCGCCCGTCACCAGATCGACGGCCGCGGCCGCACCGATCAGGCGCGGCAGACGCACCGTGCCGCCGGCGCCGGGAATGATGCCGAGCTTGACTTCCGGCAGGCCAAGGCTGGCGGAGGGCACGGCGATACGGTAGGCGCAGCCGAGCGCCACTTCGAGGCCGCCGCCGAGCGCGCTGCCATGAATAGCAGCGACCCAGGGTTTCTTCGCCCCCTCGATAGCCGCCACGACATCCGGCAGATGCGGCGGCTGCGGCGGTTTGCCGAATTCGCTGACATCGGCACCCGCAATGAAGGTGCGGCCGGCGCAGATCAGGATCACGGCCTTCACCATCGAATCCGCATCCAATTCCGTGACCGCCTCAACAAGCGCCTGGCGCAGCGCCTGCGACAGCGCGTTGACGGGCGGATTGTCGACGGTGACGACGGCGATGGAACCTTCGCGGGCGATGGTGACGGTCATGATCTCAGATTCCCAGATAGGCGGCGCGGATGCGTTCATCCGCAATCAACTCGGCGGCGGGGCCGGACATGGTGATGCGCCCCGTCTCCATCACATAACCCCGGTCAGCGACGGAAAGCGCGCCAAAAGCGTTCTGCTCGACCAGCAGTACGGTGACGCCGAGCGCCTTCATGCTTTTGACCACGTCGAAGATCTGCGCGACGAGGATGGGGGCAAGGCCCATGCTTGGCTCGTCGAGCAACAGGCAGGAGGGGCGTGCCATCAGCGCACGCGCGATCGCCAGCATCTGTTGTTGCCCACCGGACAGGCCGCCGGCCGCGAGGTTCCGCTTCTCCTTGAGGATCGGGAACATGACGAACGCATCCTGCATGTCGCGGTCCACCTTCTCGTCGGCGAAGAGATAGGCGCCGAGGCGCAGGTTCTCCTCGACCGTCAGATTGGTGAAGATCTGCCGTCCCTCGGGCGACTGGGCAAGGCCGCGCTGCACGCGGCGGTG
Source organism: uncultured Shinella sp. (assembly GCA_965650295.1). GTDB lineage: Bacteria > Pseudomonadota > Alphaproteobacteria > Rhizobiales > Rhizobiaceae > Shinella. The sequence continues at coordinate 15,040 of CBFGOD010000029.1, forward strand.
CGCGGAAACCGTGGTCAGCGCCTCGCCGCGAAACAGGATGGAGCCCGCCGAAACCGGCTGGATGCCGGAGAGGCATTTCAGGAGCGTCGTCTTGCCCGCACCATTGGCACCGACCACCGTGACGATCTCGCCTGAGGCGACATCGAGGTCGATGCCGTGCAGCACCTCGATGCGGCCGTAGCGCGAGCGCAGTCCCTCAACCGTCAGCATGGTTCGCCTCCGTCGCCTGGGCACCGAGATAGGCTTCGATGACGCGCGGATCGCGCGTAATCGCCGCCGGCTCGCCTTCGGCGATCTTCTCGCCGTGATCAAGCACCACGATATGGTTGGAAATGCGCATGACCATCTTCATGTCATGCTCCACCAGCAGGATCGACACGCCTTCGGCGGCAACCTGCGCGATGAGGTGATCAATCTCCTCCGTCTCGACGGCATTGCAGCCGGCGGCAGGCTCATCGAGCAGCAGCACGCGCGGTTTCAGCGCCAGCGCACGGGCGATTTCCAGCCGTTTCAGCGCACCATAGGACAGCGAACCCGCCTCCTGCTCGGCGGCGCGGCCAAGGCCGACACGGTCGAGCAATGCGCGGGCACTCTCCTCCGAGGCCTTGCTGCGTTGGCGCGCGGCAGGCAGCGCGAAGAGATCGGCAAGCACCGAGCCGCGCTCATGCAGATGATGACCGGCGACGGCGTTTTCCAGAACGCTCATCGACTGGAAGATCTGCAGGTTCTGGAAGGTGCGCGACAGACCGCGGCGCGCCAGAAGATGCGGCGGCATGCGCGTGACATCCTCACCGTCGAGCACGACGCGGCCGCGCGCCGGGGCATAGACGCCTGATATCATGTTGAACAGCGTCGTTTTGCCGGCACCGTTCGGGCCGATGACGGAGACGATTTCGCCGGGTTTCAAGGAGAAGCCGACATCGTTGACGGCGCGCAGGCCGCCGAAATCGATCCCCAGGCCTTCGATCTGAAGCAGGCTCATTCCCCCCTCCCCCGGATACGGCGCGCGATGGAGGGCAGCAGGCCCTCACGCATGAAAATCATCACGAGCATCATGACCAGGCCGAGCATGAGCTGTTCGTATTCCTGGAAGATCGTCAGCACCTGCGGCAGCGTCGTCAGGATTGCGGCCCCCAGGATTGCGCCGAGCACGGAGCCGGCCCCGCCGAGCACCGTCATGGTGACCATCTCGATGGAATGCATGAAGCCGGCGACATCAGGCGTGATGAACTTGTTCTGCAAGGCGAGCAACGAACCGGACACCGAGGCATAGACCGCCGAGAGGACGAAAGCGACGAGCTTGTAGTGCGCGACATCGACACCGACCGTGCGCGCCGCGATCTCCGAACCGTGCAGGGCGCGAAGGGCGCGGCCGGTCGGACTATGGTAGAGATTAAGCGCGAGCCAGGCGCCCAGCACCAGCACGAAGCCGGAGAAGGCATACCAGAACTCGGTGTTCGAGAGATCGATGCCGATGGCCTTCAGCGCGCCGCGCAGGCCAAGCTCCGGCACCGCCATGCCGTCAGGCCCGCCGGTCAGTTGCGCCTCGTTGGAGAGCACCATCGAGACGAGGATGCCGAAGCCGAGGCTGGCGACGGCGAGATAATAGCCCTTGAGGCGCAGGATCGGCCGGCCGACGAGGAAGGCGATAGCTGCGGAAAGCACGGCGCCAAGCAAGGCGGCCAACGCGGGATGCAGGCCGAGATGAACCGGTGCCAGCGCGCAGGCATAGGCGCCGATGCCAGCAAACCCAGCATGGCCCAGGCTGATCTGTCCGGCATAGCCGATCAGGATGACAAGGCCCGTCACCGCCAGGCCGTTGACGAAGATCAGCGACCCCACCCGGAAATAGTAGGAGGACGGGAAGAAGACCGGCGCGATCGCGATGACCGCGGCGAGGATGAGGAGCGTCGTAGCCTTGCTGGAGAGCCGCATGATCACACCCGATCCGTCGACTTGCGGCCGAACAGGCCCTGCGGCATGGCGAAGAGCACGGCGAGGATGACGACGAAAGCCGCCGCATCCTTGTATTGCGAGCTGATGTAACCGGCCGTCATCGCTTCGAGAATGCCGAGCAACAAGCCGCCGACCAGCGCGCCCTTGGGGTTGCCCATGCCGCCGAGCATGGCGGCGGCAAAGCCCTTCAGCGCCAGCGCGAGGCCGACATCGTAGCCCGTCAGCGTGATCGGCGTCACCAGCACGCCGGCGAGCGCGCCTATGGCGGCAGACATGGCGAAGGAAAGCGTCATCACATAATTGGTGTTGATGCCGACGAGCTGGGCGGCGACGCGATTGTTGGCCGTCGCCAGCACGGCGCGGCCGATCAGCGTGCGCGTGAAGAACAGCCAGAGACAGAGGAAGACGGCGAGCGCGCCGGCAATGACCCACAGGCTCTGCGGCAGGATGGTCGCGCCGCCGATCAGGATCGGCTGGTCGCCGGAGAAGGACGGGAAGCGATGAAGCTGCTTGTCGAAGACGAGCTGCGTGGCACCGCGAATGAAGATCGACGCGCCGATGGTGATGATGATCAGCGAGACGACGGGCGCGCCGCGGGCCGGCTCGATGGCGAGCTTGTTGAGCGCCACGCCCACCGCCGAGGTGACGATGATGGCGATCAGCGCGGCGAGCGGCAACGGCAGGCCGGCGGCATGCGCGAAGAAAGTGATCATGCCACCGAGCATGACGAACTCGCCCTGGGCGAAGTTCACGACGTCGGAGGCATTGTAGATGATCGTGAAGCCGAGCGCGACCAGCGCATAGACAGCG
>CBFGOD010000030.1:0-17273 GCA_965650295.1 uncultured Shinella sp.
GGTGAGGCCCGCGTCGCCATCCGGGCCGCCGATGACGAACTTGCCGGTCGGGTTGATGTACCAGGCGCAATCGTCAGCGATGGGAAGGTCGTCAAGCGCTTCGCGGATATAGGGTTCCACGACCTGGCGTACCTTCTTGGAATCCCAGCTTTCATCGAGATGCTGGGTGGAAAGAACGATCGACGCGACGTCGGCGGGCTTGCCGTCGACATAGCGCACGGTCACCTGGCTCTTGGCGTCGGGGCCGAGCTTGCCGGCATCGCCCTCGCCCTTCTTGCGGGCGGTAGCGAGCAGCTGGAGAATGCGGTGCGAGTAATAGAGCGGCGCCGGCATGAGTTCCGACGTCTCGCGGCAGGCGTAACCGAACATGATGCCCTGGTCGCCGGCACCCTCGTCGCCCTGCTTGTCGGCGGCGTTGTCGACGCCCTGGGCGATATCGGCGGACTGCGAGTGCAGGAGCACGTCGATCTTCGCCGTCTTCCAGTGGAAACCGTCCTGCTCGTAGCCGATATCGCGGATCGCCTTGCGGGCGGCCGACTTGAACTTGGAGGGATTGATGACGTCCTTGCCGTCCTTGTCCTTCTTCAGCAGGCTCGGCGGCAGGCGCACTTCACCGGCAATCACGACGCGGTTGGTCGTTGCAAGCGTCTCGCAGGCAATACGGACCGACCAGGGATCGACCTTCGACTTCACGGCTTCGCGATAGACCAGATCGACGATTTCGTCAGAGATACGGTCGCAAACCTTGTCCGGATGGCCTTCGGCGACGGACTCGCTGGTGAAGAGATAACTGCTGCGCATGCGGGAATTCCCCTCAAAGAAAAATGACTTCGACGTTGTTATTCAGTTCGTCGGGGAAAGACAAGCACACAAGGACATAAGAATGTCTTTATGTCCCGGATTTCCGGGCGATCTGCCACGCTGCGAAATCCCGGTGCGCAACGAAAAAGGGCGGCCTGCCCGCCGCCCTTTCATCCATGCCAAAGCTGGAAAGGATCACTCTGCTTCCATTTCGGCCGCCAGCGCCTTGACGAGATCGACAAGCTTGCGGCGGACCTTGGGGTCGTTGATCTTCACGAAGGCGCGGTTGAGCTGCAGGCCTTCGGAAGACGACAGGAAATCGACCACGTAATTGGAGCTCGATGCCTCGGCAAGACCGGCCTGAGCATCCGCCTGCTCGCCCGGCGCATCCTCGAAGAAGAAGGAGACGGGTACGTTGAGAATGCTCGAAATGTTCTGCAGGCGGCTGGCGCCGACGCGGTTCGTGCCCTTCTCGTATTTCTGAATCTGCTGAAAGGTGATGCCGAGGCTTTCACCCAGCTTCTCCTGGCTCATGCCAAGCATGGTCCTGCGAAGCCGGATCCGGCTGCCGACATGAATATCGATCGGATTCGGCTTCTTTTTGTTTTCCATCATCACTTTCGTCCTAACGCGGAATGGCCCCACCCTTCCGGCAGCCTTTACGAAGACTTAACGTCACGTTGTATGCGCAACCTCTTAAGGGCTACCACAATACAGGAAAACGGCCGGCAGGTTGCACTATGCTATTTTAGGGGTTTTGGGTCAATTCATCCTGTTTCTAAAACCAATGCGAGAAATGCCGCCTGCCGCAAAGAGAACAGCGAGCGTCGTTAGAAACGACCAGTTCTGCGTTTTCACCCGATCGGCGGCCGAAACTCTTCCCGGAAGAGTTGCATCAATGAATCCGGACGTATCATATGATAGGCCTCTCACGATAGCCCCCCTGCTATCGACGACAGCCGAGATGCCATTGTTGGCGGCGCGAATCAGTGGAAGGCCGCGCTCGACGGCGCGAAGACGCGCCTGCAGGAAATGCTGGTAGGGGCCGGGCGTGTTGCCGAACCAGGCATCATTGGTGACATTGAGGAGGGCCGCAGCCTCCTTAGCCGACGCGTTGATCTCCGACGGGAAGATCGCCTCGTAGCAGATCAGCGGATAGAAGCCCTTGCCACCGGCGGTCAGGAGTTGGTGCTCGCGGGCAGCGGAAAAGCCGCCGGGCATGGCTGCGACGGCCACGACGCCGAGGCTTTCGAACACCTCCTCGAAGGGCATGTATTCACCGAAGGGCACCAAGTGCACCTTGTCGGCGGCGGAAACGATCTGTCCCTTGCCATCAATCACATAGATGGAATTGTAGTAGCGCGGCGCCTTGCCGGAGCCGGCACTTTCGGTGCGTACCGCGCCGGCAATCAACACCTGATCATCCTCCAGCACATCGGCGATGCGCACCAGCGCATCGGGATTGTCGGTGAGGATGAAGGGGATGGAGGTCTCCGGCCAGACGATGATGTCGGGCCGCTTGCCGCCGTCGGCCGGCTTTTCGGCGCTGAGCTTCAGATGCCGCTCGAAGATCTCCGCGCGTGCGGAATCGTCGAGCTTCATCGCCTGATTGATGACCGGCTGGACAAGGCGAACCACCGTCGCCTCGTTTTGCGGCGAAGGCACGACATGCAGCGCGTAATAGCCATAACCGACATGGGCGGCGAAAAGCAGGATGGCGATCGCCAAGCCGGGAACCCGTCCCCGCCGCGTGCCGATCAATGCGGGGGCCGCGAAGACAAAGACGGCGAGCGCATTGATGGCGGCGATGCCGAGGAAACCGGAGGATTGCATGAGGAGCGGCACCGGCATGGCGCCATAGCCGACGGCATTCCAAGGAAAGCCGGTGAAGAGTGTGCCGCGCAGCCACTCGGCAGCGCCAAAGGCGAAGGCAAGTGCTGCGATACGGCCCATGCCATCCGACCACAGAAGGCGCGCGAAGGCGGCAGCGAGGCCGTAATAGAGCGCGAGGAAGGCCGGCACGCCGAGAATGGCGAGCGGTACTGCCCAGGCGTAATCGTCGGCCTCCACCAGAAGTGCATTGCCGAGCCACCAGAGCCCGCCGATGAAATAACCGAAGCCGAAGAACCAGCCGATGCGGAAGGCGGGCGCAAGCCGCCGCAGGAAACCCGCTTCCGGCGCCGCACTTGCCCCATCCAGCAGCCAGACGAGCAGGGTGAAGGACACGAAGAGAGCGGCGAAGAAACCGAAGGGCGGCAGCGCCAGCACCCCGATCAGACCCGCAAGAAATGCCGCAAGCGCCCGTCTCGTTCCAGACAGGAGCATGACCGTGCCCGCGAGCCGCTCCATGCCGTCCCCTTTTTAGATATCCCCGAATCAGCCGCGCCAGTCTTCCAAAAAACCGACGCCTTGTCCTGCCGTAACACAGGACAAGGCGCAGATCATTTCAGGGATCGGGAAGACGGCGTCAGTCGATATTCGCTTCGCCGGCCTGCTGTTCCGGCGCCTTCAGGCGGTCGGCGGCGACGGTCACGCCCTCGCCTTCCGGCCGGCGCTCGCGGCGGCGCACCGAGCCGGCGCGCTTGCGGGTGACGCGTACGCGCTTGACGCGGCGCGGATCGGCATCGAGCACGTGGAACTCGAAGCCCGGCACCGCCTGAACGACCTCGCCGCGCACCGGAATGCGGCCGAGCGAGGCGAAGATCAGGCCGCCGAGCGTATCGGCATCTTCCAGCTGTTCGCGAATGTCGAAATCCGGGCCGATGGCTTCGGCCAACTCTTCCAGCTCGACACGGGCATCGGCGATGAACACGTCGTCGCTGACGCGCTGGATCATCGCTTCCTCGTCGTCGTGCTCGTCCTCGATATCGCCGACGACCATCTCGACGATGTCCTCCAGCGAGGCGAGGCCATCCGTGCCGCCATATTCGTCGATGACGAGCGCCATCTGTGTACGGTCGGCCTGCATGCGCGCCATCAGGTCGGCGGCGAGCATGGACGGCGGCACGAAGAGAACCTGGCGGATGATGCCGGCTTCGGCGACGGTCTTCGACAGATCGACGCGGCCGAGGTCGAATTCGGCTTTTGGCGCACGGGCGGGTTTCTCGCCGTTGGCGGGCGCGGCCTTGGCGCCGGTGCGGCGCTTGTTGCGGGCCTGCTTGGTGACATAGGCGAGCAGGTCGCGGATGTGCACCATGCCGCGCGGGTCGTCGAGGCTTTCATTATAGACCGGCATGCGCGAGCGGCCGGAATCCTCGAAGATCACCATCAGTTCGGCGATCGTGATGTCCTGGTCGACCGCTTCGATATCGGCGCGCGGCACCATGACGTCCTCGACCCGCACTTCGCGGAAGCGGAGAATGTTATGCAGCATCGCCCGTTCTTCGGGCAGGAAGGCCGGCTCGCCGCCGGTGTCTTCCGTCATCAGGGCCTCGGCAAGATCCTTGCGCAGTGTAGAGGCACCCGTCATGCGCCAGAGCCGGGCTGCGCGGGACCAGAAGGATGTCCGGCCCCCGTTCTCCTGCTTCGGCGCGCTGCTACTACTGCCCGCCTCGTCCTGGCTTGAGGCGTCCGCCTCGTGCTTTTCCGTCGTTGCCGACTGATGTCTGAAGTCGCTCATTGGTCCAAACTGGTTAATCGGGGTCATCCCCGTAGGGGTCAGATAGGCCAAGCCCGGCAAGAATGCGAGTCTCGAGCCCCTCCATTTTTTCCGCTTCCTCGTCTTCCATGTGATCATAGCCGAAGAGATGCAGAAATCCATGCACCATAAGGTGGGTGAGATGGTCGTCGAAGGACTTGCCAAGTTCAACGGCCTCGCGGGTCAGCGTCTCCTCGGCAAAGATGATGTCGCCGAGCATCGGCCCCGGCATTTTTCCCGGTGTCACCGGGAAGGCGGGGAAGGACAGGACGTTGGTCGGCTTGTCCTGGCTGCGCCATTCCGCATTGATACCGCGGATCTCCGCGTCATTGGTGAAGACGAGGGAGACCTCGGGCGCGCCGGTCTTCGGAAAGGGCTGCTTTTCCGTCGTGCGAAGATAGTCCGCGGCGGCACCGAGCACGCGCGCGCTCATGTCGGCAAGGCGCTCTTCGGAGGGCCACTGGCCCTCCTCTATGGAAATCTGGATATCGAGGTCGCTCATAAGGATCGGGACCGCTCAGCGGTCGGTCTGCTCGCTTTCGTCCTGAACGGCGGTCGTCGCCTCATAGGCCCGGACGATGCGGGCGACCATCTCGTGGCGCACCACGTCGACATCCTTGAAGCGCACGACCGAGACGCCCTCGACGCCCTTGAGGATCTGCAGCGCTTCGACGAGACCGGACTTCACGCCGCGCGGCAGGTCGACCTGGCTCGGGTCGCCGGTGACGATCATGCGGCCATTTTCGCCAAGACGCGTCAGGAACATCTTCATCTGCATCGATGTCGTGTTCTGCGCCTCGTCGAGAATGACGGCGGCGTTGGCAAGCGTGCGACCGCGCATGAAGGCAAGGGGCGCGATTTCGATGACGCCGGCGGTGATGGCCCGTTCGACCTTGTCGCCCGGCATCATGTCGTAGAGCGCGTCATAAAGCGGGCGCAGATACGGATCGACCTTTTCCTTCATGTCGCCGGGCAGGAAGCCAAGGCGCTCGCCGGCTTCGACGGCCGGGCGCGACAGGATGATGCGATCGACCGCGCCGCGCTCCAGAAGCTGGGCGGCATAGGCGACGGCGAGATAGGTCTTGCCCGTGCCGGCCGGGCCGACGCCGAAGACCAGCTCGGAGCGCTCCAGCGCGCGGATATAGGTATCCTGCGTCGGCGTGCGGGCGGCGATGGTCTTCTTGCGGGTGGAGATCTGCGACATGGAGAGCTTGGCCTTGCGCTCCATGGTGGGCAGCGACAGCTGGTCGTCTGCGGCAATCGCCATGCGGATGGCGCCCTCCACGTCCGACAGCTCGATCGAGCCGCCTTTCTGGAGGCGGTCATAGAGATAATCCAGCGCCCGGCGGGCCTGGCTCGTGGCGACCACATCGCCGGAGATGGAGACGGAGTTGCCGCGGGCGCGCGCATCGATATGCAGGCGCTGTTCGAGCAGCTTCAGATGCTGGTCGAACTGGCCGAAGAGCTCGCTTGCGTATCGATTGTTCTCGAACGTGAGCACGAATTGATTTACGTCGGTCTGGTTCTTCGACTGGCGCGGCGAGGACGTCATCAGTTCGTGTCCGTTCAAGCGGTCAAGCTCCTTGTCGATCCGCCCCTCACCCGATCGCTTCTGCGAAGAGGCTGTTGGGCCCGGCATCGGTGATTCGTACCCGTATAATGTCACCGATTTCCGACGCTTTTGCATCAACATTCACAGGCTGAAGCCAGGGCGAACGGCCGACGAGCTGCCCCGGCATGCGGCCGGGCTTCTCCAAAAGCAGGTCGATCTCCTTGCCGATACAGTTTGCGGCGAAGTCGCGCTGCTGGCGAAACAGCAAAGCCTGCAATTTTTCAAGGCGTTCGGCCTTCACGTCTTCCGCGATATGGCCGTCCATCTCCGCACCGGGCGTGCCGGGGCGGATGGAATATTTGAAGGAAAATGCCTGTGCATAACCCACGGCCTCGATGAGACGCATCGTGTCTTCGAAGTCCTGGTCGGTCTCGCCGGGGAAGCCGACGATGAAATCGCCCGAAATCGCGAGGTCCGGCTGGACGGCGCGGATGCGCTCGATGAGGGCAATATATTCGGCCGCCGTGTGGCGCCGGTTCATGGCCTTGAGGATGCGGTCGGAACCGGACTGTACCGGCAGATGCAGGTAGGGCATCAGCTTGGGCAGGTCGCGATGCGCCGCGATCAGCCGGTCGTCCATGTCGCGCGGATGGCTGGTCGTGTAGCGCAAGCGCGCCAGCCCGTCGATGTCAGCGAGGCGACAGAGCAAGTCACCGAGGCTCCATTCGGTGCCATCGGGACCAAGGCCGTGCCAGGCATTGACGTTCTGGCCGAGCAGCGTGATTTCGCGCACGCCGCCTTCGACAAGGCGCTCGGCCTCGGTGACGATCTGCGCGACGGGACGGGAGACTTCCGAGCCACGCGTATAGGGCACCACGCAGAAGGTGCAGAACTTGTCGCAGCCTTCCTGCACGGTGAGGAAGGCGGTGACGCCGCGAGCACGCGTCTTGGCCTTTTCCGGTGCGGGAAGATGTTCGAACTTGTCCTCGATCGCATAATCCGTCTCGACGACGCGCTCGCCGCCCTTGGCACGGCGCAGCGCTTCCGGCAGGCGATGATAGGTCTGCGGACCGATGACGAGATCGACGGCCGGCGCGCGGCGCAGGATTTCCTTGCCCTCGGCCTGGGCGACGCAGCCGGTGACGCCGATCACCATTTCGCGGCCGTCCTTGGCGCGGGCCTTCTTCATGTCGCGCAGGCGGCCAAGCTCGGAATAGACCTTTTCGGCAGCCTTTTCCCGGATATGGCAGGTGTTCAAGAGAACGAGGTCCGCCTCCTCCAGCACGTCCGTCGCCTGATAACCGTCCTTCGACAGTGCATCCGTCATGCGCTCGCTGTCATAGACGTTCATCTGACAGCCATAGGTCTTCACGAAGACTTTTCGCGTGTTCGGCGTGGCCGCGGGGGCTTCGGGCAGGGAAAGGGACTGTTCGCTCATGGCCGCTTCCATAGTGGAAAAGTCCTCGAATTTGAAGTGTCTCTTTGTTTGGCAAGCCCGGACGCAAAACTGCTGCGCACTTATCTGCCGCGCAGCCGCGCACCCAGCATGGCGCGGATGCGCGTCTCGACTTCGCGGCTCACCTGCTTGCGGTTGCTGGCCCGTGAATAGTCCACCCGCTCGCCGAAATCGACATCCACATCGACCGCACCCTCGCGCATCACGCCAAGCAGATGTGGCCCGAGTTCGATATCACCCGGCCAGGCGGCAAGCGGCCGGTGGAAGCGGCCCATCGCCATGCCGTGCACGCCGGTATAGGCAATCGAGACCGGCTGGATGAAAACGACGCCATCGGGCGCATGCGGCACGGCCGAGGCGGCGGCGCCGAACAGCGAGGTCTTGATCTCCATCAGCCGGTTGCCGTCCGAGGTGGTCCCCTCCGGGAAGAGCACGATGATCTCGCCGGCCGTCAGCCGCTCGGCGATCTCGTTCACCTGATCGCCGGTCTTCTGGCGCTGTTCGCGCTCGACGAAGATCGTCGCCTGCAGACGGGCGAGCAGGCCGAAGACCGGCCAGCCGCGCACTTCGGCCTTGGCGATATAGGCGACATCGGCCACCGAGCCGAGCACCAGGATATCCTTCCAGGAGGCATGGTTGGCGGCAAGCAGCAGCGGCCGCTTCGGCTCGAGCGTGCCATGCACGCGCACGCGCAGGCCGAGTGCCCAGCAGGCGACGCGATGCCAGAGGCGCGGCAAGCGGCGGCGGATTTTCAGATTGAAGCGCAAGCCGACGAGCTGGATCGGCAGCAACACGAGCGTGACCGTGACAAGCACGGTGAGGGCGATGGCAATGCGCAGCCAGGTGATCAATGGAGCACCGGCGGGAAAGAGAAGACCCCTCCCCAACCCCTCCCCACAAGGGGGAGGGGCTTACCCCGCAAGATCCTCTGTGTAAAAATTTTCGGGAAGAGCAAGCCGCTAGTTTTCTCCCCCCTTGTGGGGGAGATGCCGGCAGGCAGAGAGGGTCTTAACGGCGCCAGCCTCACTCGCCCTCCTTGAGGGGGATGCCGTAAAGCTCCAGGCGGTGGCCGACGAGCTTGAAACCGTGCTCGCGGGCGATGCGCTCCTGCAGGGCTTCGATCTCGGGCGAATGGAACTCGATGACCTGGCCGTGTTTCAGGTCGATCAGATGGTCGTGATGTTCGTCCGGCACCGTCTCGTAACGCGAGCGGCCATCGCGGAAATCGTGGCGCTCGATGATGCCGGCATCCTCGAAGAGTTTGACGGTGCGATAGACGGTGGAGATGGAAATGCGCGAATCAACCGCAGACGAGCGGCGGTAGAGTTCTTCCACGTCGGGATGATCGGCAGACGCTTCCAGCACGCGCGCAATCACGCGGCGCTGCTCGGTCATGCGCATGCCGCGCTCGACACAAAGCTCTTCCAGCGATTTTTCCGCGTCCGTCATGCCATCTGCCCTTCTCTTGTCGCCCCCCGATAGGGGACTAGCGAAGATCGCGCCGCATGACAAGCGCTGCGGAGCGGCTGCCATCGGCGGCGGCATAATAGGCCTTGCGCTCGCCGGCCTTGGTGAAGCCGAGCTTGCCATAGAGACCGCGCGCGGCATGGTTGACCTCGTCGACCTCGAGGAAAATGTCTTCGGCGCCGCGCATCCTCGCCTCGCGCAGCGCGGCCAGCATCAGCCGCCAGCCGAGACCGGAGCGGCCGAAGCGCGGATCGACGCTGATCGTCAGGATTTCCGCCTCGCCCGCCGCGGCGCGCGCCAGAACGAAGCCGCCGGCCGTGCGGCCAAGCACGCCCTGCTTCAGCGCCAGAAAACCGAAGACCGGATCCTGCGACAGCAGCGAATGGAATTCGCCATCGTTCCACGGCTGGGGAAACCGCAGCTGATGCAGCGCTGCGGCCAGACCGGCATCGTCAGTTTCGAGCGGAAAGATCTCAAAAATAGGCTTGCGCGTGAAATAGTCGGTCAGGGACATGGCATCAGGCTCGTCGGATCGCGAAACCCGCCTGCGGCTTGGCATCGGGACCGCGCAGATAGAGCGGCTTCGGCAGATGATTTTGCGGATCGAGGCGGGCGCCGAGACGCGCGACGGTGGCGATATCGACCCCGTCCGCTTCCGCTGCCGCTCCCTCGCGCAACAATGCCGAAGCCGAGCCGACAATGCGCCCCTCATGTGCCTGCGCGATGACGCGCGCGTCTTCGAGCGTGGCGATGGCCGGCGGCGTGGCTTCGCTGCCATCGGCGGCAAAGGTCTGCCAGTAGACCTCGTCGCGTTTGGCATCGATCGCCACCAGCAGCGGGCCGTCCTTGTCGGCAGCCAGCGCCGAGAGCGTGCTGACCCCGACGGCCGGAATGCCGAGCGCCAGCGCCAGGCCGCGCGCGGCAGCAACGCCGACGCGGATGCCGGTGAAGGAACCGGGGCCGATGGTGACGGCGATACGGTCGATTGCGGGAAGGTCGAGGCCGGCAGCTTCCAGCGCGCCGTCGACGAACGCCATCAGCCGCTCGGCATGGCCACGGCCGATATCCTCGCCGGCGGCGCCGAGCACGATATCCCGATTGGAATCATAGAGGGCAGCCGAACAGCCGGTGCCTGCCGTATCGATCGCAAGGACGATCATGCCGGGCACCTGCGATTTGCGGAACGGGCCTTAGGCGACGGCTTCAACTTCCTGCACTTCCGGTACGAAATGGCGAAGAAGGTTCTGCACGCCGTGCTTCAGCGTCGCCGTGGAGGACGGGCAACCGGAGCAGGCGCCCTTCATGTTGAGATAGACGACACCGTCGCGGAAACCCTTGAAGGTGATGTCGCCGCCGTCCTGCGCCACGGCCGGACGCACGCGTGTGTCGAGCAGTTCCTTGATGGTGGCGACGATGGTCTCGTCGCCCTCGTTGAAGAACTCGCCTTCATCCTCGTCGCTGCCGCCGAAGGCGCCGCTGGCGAGGATCGGCTGGCCGGACATGAAATGTTCCATGATGTTGCCAAGGATGGCCGGCTTCATATGCTGCCAGTCGGCGCTGTCCTTGGTGACGGTGATGAAATCATAGCCGAGGAACACGCCGGTGACGCCGGGCACGCCGAACAGGCGGGCGGCCAGCGGGGACGCGGCGCGCGCTTCCGTCTCGTCGCGGAACTCGGCCGTGCCGGTTTCCAGCACGACCTTGCCGGGCAGGAACTTCAGGGTCGACGGGTTCGGCGTCGATTCGGTCTGGATGAACATGGTCTTCTCCGTCCGGCCAGGCGTCTTCGTCGGCCAAAATCTTAGAATAATTCAAAAGAAGATAGGCGTTTTGCCGCCGCTCTTCAAGACCGCCGGATCAGCTCATCGCATCCAGCTCTTCGTCACTCAACTGGTCCGGGATGACCGTGACGGGGATCGGAAAAGCCTGTGCACGGCTGGCAAGTGAGGTCACCAGCGGCCCCGGCCCTTCCTTGGCAGACCCGGCAGCCAGAACGAGGATCGCGATATCGCGGTCTTCCTCGATCAGGCTGTTGATCGCTTCGCTGGCCACACCCTCGCGGATCACCGTTTCCGGCTCGATGCCGATGGCTTCGCGCAGCGCCTGGCCCGCCTTGGCGAGCACGGCCTCCGCCTCCTCACGCGCCTCCGCCCGCATGATCTCCTCGACCCCCAGCCATTGCTGGAAATCGCCATTGGCGATCACGTAGAGCAGAACGACGGCGCCGTTGGAATTCTTCGCCCGCATTCCCGCATAGTGGACGGCGCGCTGGCATTCCGGCGTGTCGTCGATAACAGCCAGAAACTTCCGGCGGTGGCCTTCCAGGCGGGAAAGTCGTCGAGAAACCATACGGCCCCCTTCTCTCAAAGACGTTTCGAGGCGACCTTACTGTACAAAACCGATGATGTCGCGGACTTCCTTCATGGTTTTTTCAGCCCGTGCCCGCGCCCTTTCGCCGCCATCCCTGAGGATCGCGTCGATATGGGTCGTGTCGTCCATAAGGCGGCGCATCTCGTCGGTGATCGGCGAGAGAACGTTGACCGAGAGATCGACCAGCGCCGGCTTGAAGGCCGAGAACTGCTGGCCGCCGAACTCCGAGAGCACCTCCGCCTTGGTCTTGTCCGACAGCGCGGCATAGATGCCGACGAGGTTTTCGGCTTCCGGGCGACCCTTCAGGCCCTCGACTTCGCTCGGCAACGCATCCGGATCGGTCTTGGCCTTGCGGATCTTCTTGGAGATCGTGTCGGCATCGTCGAGCAGGTTGATGCGCGAGAGGTCGGAGGCATCCGACTTCGACATTTTCTTCGTGCCGTCGCGCAGCGACATGACGCGCGGTGCCGGGCCGCCGATCAGCGGCTCGACCATCGGGAAATAGGCGTGAACCGGCTCTTCGCCGACGACGATATCGACGCCCGTGCCGGCGTTGCGGATATGATTGCCGAAGTCGATGTTGAACTTCTGGGCGATGTCGCGGGTCAGTTCGAGATGCTGCTTCTGGTCGTCGCCGACAGGCACATGCGTCGCACGATAGACGAGAATGTCGGCCGCCATCAGGCTCGGATAGGCGAGCAGGCCGAGCGAGACCTGCTCGGCATTCTTGCCGCCGGTCTTGTCCTTGAACTGGGTCATGCGCTCCATCCAGCCGATGCGCGCCACGCAGTTGAAGATCCAGGCGAGTTCGGAATGCTGCGGCACGGCGGACTGGTTGAAGACGATGTGCTTCTTCGGATCGATGCCGGAGGCGATGAAGGCGGCGGCAATCGAGCGGATCTGGTTGCGCATGTCCTCGTGTACCAGCTGCGCTGTCAGCGCATGCAGATCGACGACGCAATAGATGCAATCGTTATCGGCCTGCAGCGCCACGAACTTGCGGATCGCGCCGAGATAGTTGCCGAGGTGGAGATTGCCGGTCGGCTGGACGCCGGAGAAGACGAGAGGCTTGAATGCGCTCATGACGGTGTTTCCTTCAGGCGGGTGGAGGGCCTGACCCTGTTGCGTGAAGCAATTCCAGGAAACGTGTGAAGCGGTTTTCCGTCCGGAATTGCGTAGAGAAATACGGCGCTGCTTATGCACGGCGCCGGGACACCGATCAAGTGGGGGCACGCCCGGCGCGGCCCCACATCAGAAACTCCTTATAAAAGACATTTTCCGGTCGTTCCCTCCCGCCGGGAGTTTTGAGGGGCAGCCGAAAACCGATCGGCATTTGTGATCAAGGGGCACAACGCGGGAAGAGTACCGTGCAGAAGAACGGCTCCATTCTGCTTGCCTGTGTCGTGGCACTCACGTCGCTGTTTGCGAGCGAAACAATTGCAGGCCGCAGGCATGTCTCCAAAAGCGACAAGGGGGCGGTGGCGAAAATCTACACCGTCCAGACGACCCGCGTGCGCCACCGATGTTTTCCCGGCAAGCTGAGGGCGGTGCTCTCGCATATCGCGCGTCATGTCGGCCGCCGGCCCCTCGTCACGTCTGGTCATCGTTCGAACGGCCGCCGGGGATCCTACCACCGCAAGTGCCTTGCGGCCGATATCCGCGTTCCCGGCGTTTCGGTGAAGAGTATCGTCGCCGCGGCACGCTCCGCGCCGTTCATCGGCGGTATCGGCACCTATTGCAACGGCATCGTCCATGTCGATGTCGGGCCGCAACGGCGCTGGCACTATTGCGGCGGACTTGCCCGCCTTGGCAAGCGCGCGAAGCTCGCCGCACGCTGATCCATGCTATTCCGGCGACCCTTCCGTCGGTGCAGCCTTGGCCCTGCGCTTCAGGTTGCGCCTGAGCATGCCCAGATCGGCACCGCCGATGAGGAAGGCGACCGAGAAATAGACCAGCATGGCAAGTCCAATCAGCATGCCGAGTGCCGTCAGCTGCTCGAAGAGCGACGAGGTGGGCGCCAGGCGATGGGCGAGATAGCCGGAGGCGTATTCGAGCGAAACGGCCATGACGACCGTGGCGATCAGCAGCCGCGCGACGCGCCAGGCGAGCGCCTTTTCCAGCGGCCAGTGGCCGCGGCGCACCAGCGTCACGAAGAGCAGCAGCGCGGTGATCCAGCCGGAGACGGTTTCGGCGGTCGCGATGCCGCGCTCGTAAAACAGCGGGAAGAGCGAGACGGCGAGGATGCAGTTGATGACGACCGATAGCATGGTGATGCGCATCGGCGTCTTGGTATCCTCGCGGGCGAAGAAGCCGGGATTGAGCGCCTTGATCATCACGAAACCCGGCAGACCGAGGCCGTAGATGGCAAGCGTGCCGGCGACGACGGAGGTGGTTTCCGGGCTGAAGGCGCCGCGCTCGTAGAGCACGCGCACGATCTCGTCGGAAATGACCCAGAGGGCACCGGCGGCGGGCAATGTCAGGAACAGCACGAATTCCATCGAGCGGTTCTGCAGGTTGCCGGCCTCGCGCTCATGACCGCCCTTCAGCGCGCGCGCCAGTTCCGGAAGCAGCACAACGCCGACGGCGATGCCGACGACACCGAGCGGCAGCTGGTAGACGCGATCGGCATATTGCAGGGCGGAAATCGCGCCGTCCTTGGTGGAGGCGATCATCTGGCCGATCAGCTGGTTGATCTGGGTGATGCCGCCGGTAACGGCCGCCGGGAAGGCGAGCCAGAGCAGCCGCTTGACATTCGGCGTCATGCGCGGGCGGCGAAAACCGATCTTCATGCCGGCCTGGCGCACGCCGGCATAGAGCACCGCCATCTGCAACAGGCCGGCGGCCAGCACGCCCCAAGAGAGATACCATGCCACTTGAAGCGGCGACGCGCCCTCCCAAAGGCCATAGCCCAGCGCGCCGATCAGCACGACATTGAGGAAGACGGGCGCGACGGCGGCGGCGAAATAATGGTGCAGCGAGTTCAGCATGCCCGACAGCATCGCCGTCAGCGACATGCACATGAGATAGGGGAACATGACGACGGCAAGCTTGACCGTCACGTCGAACTTTTCCGCATCGTCCACGAAGCCCGGCGCGATGACCCAGGCGACGATGAGCGGCATGAGCAGCTCCATCGCGATGGTCAGCATCAAGAGCACGGAAAACAGGACGCCGAAGACTTCTTCCGAGAAACGCTTGGCGCCATCGAGGCCGCCCTCTTCGATCTCCTTGGCGAAGAGCGGCACGAAGGCGGCGTTGAAGGCGCCCTCGGCAAAGAGGCGGCGGAAGAGGTTGGGGAAGCGGAAGGCGGCGTAGAAGGCGTCGGCCATCGGCCCGGTGCCAAGCGCTGCCGCCATCAGCGTCTCGCGCGCAAAGCCCAGCACGCGGCTGCCAAGCGTCGCGCCGCCCACCGTCGCGAATTTTTTCACCAGACTCATTGTTGTGCCTTGACCCTTTTCGGTGTGGCGGGAACCGGCGCGATCATGCCCGAGGGCATGCGGTCGCGCAGCTCATCCACTTCATCAGCCATCACGGCCTTCAGCCGGGCGGCGATATTGGCGTGCCGGTTCTCGTTGGTGACCTTCTGGCCGACGAGGTCGGTGACGTAGAAGGTGTCGATGACCTTCTCGCCGAAGGTGGTGATATGCGCCGAGGCGATGTCGAGCGAGAGATCGGAAAGCACCGCCGTGACCTCGGACAACAGGCCCGGACGGTCAAGGCACTCGATCTCGATGACGGTGAACTTGTTCGACAGCGTGTTGGAGATCGTCACGGCCGGCGAGACGGTGAAGGTACGGCTGCGCTTGCGGCTCTTGGTGCGCGTCGCAATCACCTCCGGCAGGCGCTTGCGGCCCGACAATACGTCCTCGATCATGCGCCCGATCGTGCCGGCGCGGCGCGTCTCATCGGCATCGTTGGGGAATTCACGGTTGACGAGGATGGTGTCGAGCGCCCGGCCGTCCGACGTCGTGAAAATCTGCGCATCGACGATGTTGGCGCCGGCCGCGGCACAGGCGCCGGCAATGACCGTCAGCAGGCGCGGATGGTCGGGCGACAGCACGGTGATTTCGGTGATGGCGTGGAAGGAATGCGTGCGCACCATGGTCGCCAGCGTCTGCCCCGCCTTGTCGGCCTCGCGGATGAAGGCGGCATGGCGCACCTGATCCTCCAGCGACACCGTCAGCAGGTAGGGATCGTAATGCAGCTTGGTATAGGTCTTGCGGTCCTTCTGGCTCCAGTCGGCCGGCAGCGCGTCGGACAGGATCTGCCGCGCCGCCTGCGCGCGCTCCTTGCGCGAGAGCTCGGAGAAGCCGCCGGAGATCAGGAGTTCGGTCTCGTAGTAGAGCGTGCGCAGAAGCTGACCCTTCCAGCCGTTCCACACGCCGGGGCCGACGGCGCGGATATCGCAGACGGTCAGCACGAGCAGCATCTTCAGCCGCTCCATCGACTGCACCTTCTCGGCGAAGTCGACGATGGTCTTGCGGTCGTTGAGGTCGCGGGTCTGCGCCACCATCGACATGGTCAGGTGTTCCTCGATCAGCCAGACGACCAGCTCCGTCTGCTTCGGCGTCAGGCCGAAGCGCGGGCAGAGTTTTCGCGCGACCTTGGCGCCGGCTTCCGAATGGTCCTCCGGGCGGCCCTTGGCGATATCGTGCAGCAGCACCGCGACATAGAGCGGGATGCGGTCCTCGATCGAGGGCATCACCTGATAGCTCAGCGGATGCGCTTCCTTCTCGCGGCCCTGGTCGATATTGGCGAGAACGCCGACCGCGCGGATCAGGTGCTCGTCGACCGTGTAGTGATGATACATGTTGAACTGCATCATCGCGACGATCTTGCCGAATTCCGGGATGAACCTGCCGAGCACGCCGGCCTCGTTCATGCGGCGCAGCAGAAGGGCGGGATCGCGCGGCGAGGCGAGGATCGACAGGAAGAGGCGGTTCGCCTCATCGTTTTCGCGCACCGCGCCGTTGATCAGCCCGAGCGAGCGCGTCACCAGCTTCAGCGCATCCGGGTGGAACTCCAGACCATTGAGATCGGCGATGTGGAAGAGCCTGATGATGTTGACCGGGTCGCGCTTGAAGACCTCGGGATCGGCGATCGTGATGCGGCCGCGGTCTTTCAGAAAGTCCAGCGTTCCCGCAATCTTGCGCGTGCGGCGGGTGAAGCGGCTGATGACGGCGGTGATGCCGGGCGCCTCCTTGGCCTGCTGATCCTCCAGCGTGGCGCAGAAGATGCGCGTGAGGTCGCCGACGTCCTTGGCCACGAGGAAATAGTGCTTCATGAAACGCTCGACGGCCGAGAGGCCCGGATGCGGCTGGTAGCCGAGGCATTCGGCGATCTCGCGCTGGATGTCGAAGGAAAGCCGCTCCTCCGCCTTGCCCGTCAGGAAATGCATGTGGCAGCGCACGGCCCAGAGGAAATCGTCGGCCTTCTGGAAGAGCTTGTATTCCTGCCTGGAGAGCACGCCGAGCTTCACCAGTTCGGCCGGATCCTTGATGTGGTAGAAATATTTGGCGATCCAGAACAGCGTGTGCAGGTCGCGCAGACCGCCTTTGCCTTCCTTGACGTTCGGCTCGACGAGGTAACGTGTATCACCCGCCTTGCGGTGGCGCTCGTCGCGCTCGGCGAGCTTTGCCGCGATGAATTCCGGGCCGGTGCCGCGCACGATCTCGCGGTCGAAACGCACGGCCAGGTCCTCGAACAGCGAGGCCGAGCCGCCGATATAGCGGGCTTCGAGGATCGCCGTGCGGATCGTCATGTCGCCCTTGGAGAGCGTGATGCACTCTTCCAGATTGCGCGTGGCATGGCCGACCTTGAAGCCGAGATCCCACAGGATATAGAGCATGAACTCGATGGCAGGCTCGGCCCACACGGCTTTCTTCACCGGCAGCAAGAAGAGAAGATCGATATCGGACCCCGGCGCCAGCGTGCCACGGCCATAACCGCCGACAGCTGTGACTGCGATGCGGGTCCAGGGCTGCGCATTG
>CBFGOD010000031.1:0-17214 GCA_965650295.1 uncultured Shinella sp.
GCTTCAGCGTCGCGGCAAGCTCCGGCTGGTGGTGAACCTCGCCTATTTTCGGCGCGCGCCCCTTCGGCAGGAAGATGCGCGCGGCGGTCGGCTCCGAGGCCAGCAGCTCCTCCTCCAGCAACCAGTCACGATGAACGCGCGGGCTGATCGCATAGCCCTCCTCGGCAAAGCGGATGGCCGGCGCCAGCACGTCGGCGAAGGGCATGCGGCCGTGATCGGCATGCAGTCGCGTCCAGGCATCGATGGCGCCGGGAATGGTCACGGCCCAGGGCGATTGCCGCGGCACTTCGGCGAGACCCCGCTCGGTGAACCAGTCGAGCGTCAGCGCCGCCGGCGTGCGCCCCGACCCGTTATAGGCGACGACCTTGTCGGACCCGCCGGGCGCATACAGCACGAAACAATCGCCGCCGATGCCCGTCGAGCCCGGCTCGACGACGCATTGCATGGCGGAGGCCGCAATCGCCGCATCCATCGCATTGCCGCCGGCCTCCAGGATCTGCAAGGCGGCGAGCGTCGCGGACGGGTGCGACGTCGCTGCCATGGCATGGCGGGCGACGGCGACGGAGCGGGTCGGCCTTTCGAAATTGCGCATTCGGTCGGATGTTTTGCGCCGCTGAAGCGGCTGGTTTTATGGTTCGATGTCAGGGGCCGGCGCTGACGGCAAAACCCTTGCCGAAGCGCTCGCGCACCTTGCGGGAAAAGGCGGAAACGGTGGCGTGATCGGCGGAGCTTGCCGTGACCAGCACGAATTCGACATCCTCCAGCGTCGGCAGGAATGGCGGGGCGATTTCGCGAAGGCCCGACGGCGCCAGGCTGCGCGGCTGCACCAGCACGCCCATGCCCGCCCGCGCCGCAGCCGTCAGCCCGCTGAGGCTCTGGCAGGAGCAGACGATGCGCCAGGGCGTGCCGGCATGCTCCAGCGCCTCCATCAAAAGCGTCCGCGTCAGGCTCGGCGGCGGGAAGACGATGAGCGGCAGCTCAGGCTTGGCGAGGATCGCCTCGGGATCGCTCGCCAGCCACACCAGCGGCTCGCGCAGGATGGCATCGCCGCGCTGCTCGCCGATCCTGCGCTTGGCCATGACGAGATCGAGCTCGCCGCGATCCTGCATGTCGGCCAGCGTCTTGGAGAGTGCGACCGAAAGCTGGAGATCGACGGAGGGATGATCGGCGATGAAGTCTTCCAGAAGCCCCGGCAGCTGTCCGCTCACCAGATCCTCGGAAATGCCGAGACGGAAGGGACCGCGCGGCGCATCGGCATCGAAGCGCGCCACGGTCTGCCGTTCCAGCGCAAGAAGCTGGCGGGCATTCGGCAGCAAGGCCTCGCCATCACTCGTCAGGCGCACCGCATGGGTGTCGCGGTCGATCAGCCGCCGGCCGAGGCTGCGTTCCAGCCGCTGGAGATGCTGGCTGACGGTGGATTGCCCGAGATTCAACCGCTCCGCCGAAAGCGTGAAGCTTTTGGTCTGGGCCACCATGACGAAACTGCGCAGCTGGGCGAGGTCGAGCATATCACGTTTCTCGATAAGCATTATCGATTGCATCGCAAAACAGGATAGCGCATTTTAAAAGTCTGTCGAGACCTCCCCGGACCGTGACCGATGAAACGCTTCCTGCCCGATACATTCACCTTGCTGCTGGTCGGCGCCGTGCTGCTCGCCTCGCTGCTGCCGATTTCCGGCGAGCCGGCGGAATGGTTCGCCATCGCCACTAATATTGCGATCGCGCTCCTGTTCTTCCTGCATGGCGCGCGGCTTTCGACGGACACGGTCGTCGCCGGTTTCCTGCACTGGCGCCTGCAGCTCTTCATTCTGGTGACGACCTTCGCGATCTTCCCGCTGCTCGGCCTCGGGCTCGGCCTGTTCTCGCCCTGGCTGATCGACCAGCCGATCTATCTTGGCCTGCTCTTCCTCTGCGTGCTGCCATCCACGGTGCAGTCGTCGATCGCCTTCACCTCGATTGCCGGCGGCAATGTGCCGGCCGCGATCTGCGCGGCATCGACATCGAACATTCTCGGGATTTTCCTGACGCCGGCGCTGGTGGCGCTGCTCTTCTCGACGAGCGGCAATGCCGGCATTTCCTTCGACATGATCTGGAAAATCATGCTGCAACTCTTCCTGCCCTTCGTCGCCGGCCAGATATTGCAGCCTTTCATCGGCAACTGGATCCGCTCGAAGAAGACGCTGCTCAATCCCTTCGACCGCGGCTCGATCCTGATGGTCGTCTATCTCGCCTTTTCCGAAGCCGTGACGGAGGGCATTTGGAACCGGCTGGCCATCGGCGATCTCGCGCTGCTCATCCTCGTCGACTGCCTGCTGCTCGCAGCCGTCCTCATCATCACCAGCCTCGGCGGCAAGCTTCTGGGCTTCAATCGGGAAGACCGCATCACCGCCGTCTTCTGCGGCTCGAAGAAGAGCCTCGCCAGCGGCGTGCCCATGGCAAGCGTCATCTTCGCCGGCCAGTCGATCGGCGCCATCGTTCTGCCGCTGATGCTCTTCCACCAGATCCAGCTGATGGTCTGCGCCTGGCTGGCCCGCGTCTATGCCGACCGGCAGAAGACGATCGCGGCCGAACCCGCACAGGCGGGCTGACGGCGCGAGGCATCATCGTATCGCCAACCCGTTTTCATCGGCGCAATCTTCGCCCCACTCGGCTCGACCGCGCGGCCAAAGACGCTGGAACAGCTCGGCCAGTCCATTCCGCTCGTCTATGTCGACTCACCCCTCGACGAGACCTCCGCCTTCGTCGGAACTGATAACCGCCAGAGTTTCGGGCTGATCGTCGACTATCTCTGCCGATCCGGCGAGCCGCCGTGCTATTTCGGCATGCCGCGTGTCAACACCAACGCGCTGACCCGCGAGACCGCCTATCTCGAAGTGATGGCGCGGCTTGGCATGGAGCCGCAGATCCTGCCCGTTTCGGAAGTTGCAAACTGGGATTTCGAGCGTTTCGCCTTCGAGGAGGCGAGCCGCCTGCTCGAAAAACCGGCAGACCTCAAGAGCCGCACCATTCTCTGCGCCAACGACCGTCTGGCCTTCGGCGTCATTGCCGCGGCCTGGCAGAAAGGCCTGAAGGTCGGCCATGGCGCCGACTACGACCTGCGCGTCGCCGGCCACGACGACCACCCTCTCTCGCAATATGCCTGCCCGCCGATCACCACCGTCGCCCAGAACTACGACGAGATCGGTCGCCTTGCGATCCAGCTTTTGTTGCACAAGCTCGACGAAGCCGATCATCCCGCCTTTGGCCGGGAACAGATTCTGCTCAAATCCGAATTGATGCTGCGCCGGTCGGCATAGGCTTCCGAAGCCTCAGAACAGGGCGTCGTCGAAAAGCTCGTCGTCGCTCATCGCTGCGGGCTGGGCGGATGGCGCATCGACCGCCCCGCCGAAATACCGGGCATGAATTTCCCGTTCGGAGGCCATGGTGTAGACGCGGGCGATACGGCTGCCGAGGTCGTTCATCGCCTCTTCGAGGCCCGTCGTATCGGGTACGTCATGCCCGATCAGGCTGCCGGCGCTCGCCGCGCATTCGGCAAGCACGTCGCCAAGCTCCGCGTTGAAGTCGAGGCCGGCAATGGTCCGGCTGGCCTTGGCGGAAATGTCCGCGCCGCAGTCCCGCAGCGCCGCCATGTCCTCTTCCATCCGGTCGCCCGCCCGGCGGATATGGTCGAGCACTTCCTCGAGATGCGCATCAAGCGCGCCGCCGGCCGCATTGCTCGCTTCGCCAAGCTTGCCGGCGTCACCCTCCAGCGATTGCAGGGCGACCAGGATGCGTTCTGCCGTCTCGTCGAGTTGGGCGGAAAAGGTGCGCAGTTCCGCGGTCACCACATTGATCGCCCGCCCCTCTTCGCCGAGCTTGCTGCAGCGCAGGTTGGTGTTGAGCGCCATGTAGTGAATGTCGGTGCGGACCAGCTGGATCGTCTTCACGCCCTTCAACAGTTCCTGCACGGTCTCCACCGTGCTCGACCCCAGGGCATTGGCCTTGCCGGCCGCCTGCTCGATCTCGCGCACCACGGCGCAGGCGGCGTCGATATCGGCTTCCAGCGTGCGCATGGCGCGGTCGGCAGACTGGCCGTCGGTCGTGTCCATATCGCCGTAAAGCGCCATCAGACCATCGATATCGTTGCCAAAACTGCGGATCGTGCCGACGACGGTCTTGCACTCGCGCCCGAAATCGCTCGCGATTTCGACAAGCTGGTCGCGCACGAGATGGCGCACGAGGTTCGTCAGGCGCCCGGCCGCGTCGCCGTCCAGCA
This sequence comes from uncultured Shinella sp., assembly GCA_965650295.1. Classification (GTDB taxonomy): domain Bacteria; phylum Pseudomonadota; class Alphaproteobacteria; order Rhizobiales; family Rhizobiaceae; genus Shinella. The sequence goes on from CBFGOD010000031.1 coordinate 4,256, forward strand.
TGCCGGTCGCGAGATGTTCGTCCAGGAATGTGAAGGCCGACTGGCAATGTTCGATACGCTGGCGCGTGATGTCGCCGATCTGCATGGCGGAGAGCGTCGTCGCGACTTTCGTCTGAACGAGGCGGGCGGCGCTGCCGACCTTGCCGGCAAGCTGCGAAAGATGCTTGCGCTGGGACGTGAGGTCCGCCGCATTGCGCGAGAGGTTGCCTGCAATGTCGGGCACGCTGCGGCGGAAGCGCTCCAACGCATCCCCGCCGCCGGATGAGGCCGCGTCGATCACCCCGCCGAGCGTGCCGATCTTCACACCAAGCGCGTCGACTTCCTTCCTGCCGAACTGGATGCGTTCGAGGATTTCCTCGGCAAAGCCCGAAAAATCCGGAATGGCGGCACCGGTGATCTTGGCCGTCGTCGCGAAGGTGCGCAGATAACGCAGCGTCTCCTGCATATCCGCGATATGGGCGCCGAGCGATTTCTCCGTCACCGCCACGCTGGCAAGGCGCTGCTGGCGCGTCTCCTCGATGGCGGGAAGAGCGGTCAGCTGAGCGACCGTTGCGACCAGCCGACCGATCGTTGCCTCGGCGGTCTCGTCATCGAGGGACCGCGACAGGTTTTCCAGAGATGCAACCAGCCTGTTGAGCACGTCGAGTACGGCGAGCAGCACCACGCCGCCGTCCAGGAACCGCTGTTCGATGCGGGAACGGGCACCTTCAAGGCTGAAGACGAGTTCCGTCCCGGTCGTCTGCCGCTCGATGCGGACTGCGCTCGCTGTTCCTGACACGCCATACCCCACTTTCAAGAAACCCTGGCAGGACCCTAGGGCGAACAAGGTAACGCACAGTAAATTCGAATCTTCTGATGGAATGGAATCCGCGCTCTTTCGCCATTCTACGAGGCACCACCCGAAGCTGTAGGCATCCCTAGAATTAGGGATTTAGAAATAATATTTTTAATGTCTAATCATATAATTTATGCATAAAAATCAAATGTTTGAGTAATTTACATCACCTAAGGTAAGGTAGTGTACCGCCACCATGATAACTACCAACAGGTGAATTTATCAACCGCGCTTTACACTTCATTAAGCGTATCCGGGAATTCTGGCGCGGGGAATACTCCCCTGCAAAACGTTTATCGGGGCCTGCATGTCCTCCACCCTACCCGGTGACGCGCCGTTAACCTTACCGAATGCGCTCACCATCAAGAATATATTAGCCGTCAAAGAGATTATCCTGGATAGTCTGGCTAAAAATTCGACGACGATACTTGATATCGACGAACAGGCACAGGTCGACCTGAGCTTTGTCCAGCTCGTGGCGGCGGCACGCAAGCACGCAGAATCGCAGGCGGGCCAGGTTCTACTTGCTCGTCCCGCGACGGGAGACCTTTACGACGTGCTGAAACGCGGCGGTTTTCTTGATGAGATGACGCCCGATGCCGCACATTTCTGGTTGCATCAGGAGAAAAATTGATGACCGCGAAAATCCTGACCGTGGATGATTCCGCCAGTATCCGGCTGACGACACGCGTCACCCTGAACAATGCCGGCTATGCCGTGACCGAAGCCGTCGACGGGCTCGATGGTCTCGACAAGCTGAAGGCGGGTGAATACGACCTCGTCGTCACCGACCTCAACATGCCCAATATGGATGGCCTCACCATGATCCGCGAGCTGCGCAAGCTGCCCGCGCATACGGGTGTGCCGGTCATCTTCCTCACCACGGAATCCGACGGCGAAATCAAGGCGCAGGCGAAAGCCGCCGGCGCAACCGGCTGGCTCACCAAGCCGTTCGATCCGGAAAGCCTCGTCAAGATCGCAAGGAAGGTTCTCGGCAAATGAGCAATCCGGACCCGATCTCAGTTTTCCGGACAGAAGCGGCCGAACTGCTGGAACAGATCGAGTCCGGCCTTCTCGACCTGACGCGCAGCCTCGACGATCGCGACCAGATCGATGCGGTCTTCCGGGGCCTGCACACCCTGAAGGGGTCCGGCGCAATGTTCGGCTTCGAGGCGCTGGCCGCCTTCACGCACCATTGCGAAACCGCCTTCGACCGCGTGCGCAAGGGTGACGTGCCGGCAACGCATGAGCTGGTCTCGGCCGTGCTTTCCGCGCAGGACCACATGCGCGCCCTGCTCGAAACGCCAAACGGCGACCACGACGCGATGAGCGCCAGCCTGCTCGACAACCTGCATCGCGCCGTCAACGGCGCAGGCTCCCCCGCTCCGGCGGCAAACGCCGCCTCTCCCGCGGCATCCGCGGCGAAGGAGACCGGCGGAATGCGCGAATGGCGCATCCGCTTCAGCCTGCCGGTCAATGCCATGGCGAACGGCACCAATCCGCTCGGCCTGCTCGATGAAATGCGCGATCTCGGCGAGTGCAGGATCGTTGCAGACACGGCTGGTGTCCCCGAGCTTGCCGCGCTCGAACCACGCGACATTCATCTCGCCTGGGACGTAACGCTCAAGACGGAAAAGCCCCGCAGCGATATCGAGGATGTCTTCATCTTCGTCATGGACGACATGGCGCTCGACATCACGGAAATCGCAATCGAACATCCGGCTGAAATCCCCGTTGCAGCCGCCATGCCGAAGGCCGTGGTGATCACGGAACGCGAGGCCCCGGCCATTCAGGCCGCCAACGATTCCAAACAGGCGAAATCCGCCGAAAACGTCCGAGTTCCTGCCGAACGTCTCGACGAGATGATGGACCGCGTCGGCGAACTCGTCATCGCCCAGTCACGACTGACCCAGCTTGCCGGCACGGCGGCCGATCTCGGCCTTCGCTCCGTCTCGGAGGAAATCGAGCGTCTCTCTGGCGAATTGCGCGACACGATGATGGTGCTGCGCATGATGCCGGTCGCCAGCCTTTTCAGCCGCTTCCGCCGCCTCGTACACGATCTGTCGCGCGAAACCGGCAAGGAAATCGAGCTGATTACCGAAGGCGAAAGCACCGAAGTCGACAAGACGGTGATCGATCGTCTTGCCGATCCGCTCGTCCATCTCGTCCGCAACTCCATCGATCACGGTCTCGAAAAACCCGAGGAGCGTATCGCCGCGGGCAAGGACCCGAAAGGCAAGGTCATCCTTTCCGCGCACCAGACGGGCGGTGAGGTGATCATCACCATCAAGGACGACGGCCGCGGCATCAATCGCGACCGGGTGCGCGCCAAGGCCGAAACTTCAGGCCTCATCCAGCCCGGCCAGGCATTGTCCGATCCGGAACTGCTGCAGCTCATCTTCCAGCCCGGCTTTTCGACCGCCCAGGCCGTCACCAATCTTTCCGGCCGCGGCGTCGGTATGGATGTGGTGAAGAAGACGGTTGAAGCCCTGCGCGGGACGATCGACATCGTCAGCAAGCCGGGCGACGGATCGGAAGTGTCGCTGCGCATTCCGCTGACGCTCGCCATCATCGACGGCCTGCTCGTTCGCGTCGGCGGCGGCAGCTATGTCATTCCGCTTTCGGCCGTCGAGGAATGCCTCGAACTTTCGCTCGAAGACGACCTGCGCTCGCGCGGACGCTCCTTCATCTCGCTGCGCGACAGCCTCGTGCCGTTCCTGCGCCTGCGTGAACTCTTCCGCACCGGCACGGAGCCGGACCAGCACCAGAAGGTCGTCGTCATCTCGACCGGGTCGGAGCGCGTCGGCCTCGTCGTCGACCAGATCATCGGCGACCACCAGACAGTCATCAAATCCATGTCCAAGCTGCACCATGACGTCGCCACCTTCTCGGGTGCGACCATCCTCGGGGATGGCAGCGTCGCGCTGATCCTCGACGTCACGCATCTCGTCGCAGCCGGGCAGCACCAGGAGGCGCATATGCGCGCGGCAGGATGAGCGAAGCAGCACGAAAACTCGACTACGGCACGATCTGGGGCGACGAGGAGGATCTTTCCGTCCTCACCTTCAACCTCAACGGCGAGACCTTCGCCATCGAAGCGATCGTCGTGCAGGAAATCCTCGACCTTCTGCCGGAAACCCACGTTCCCGGCAGCAAGCCCTTCGTTTCGAGCGTCATCAATTTCCGCGGCAAGGTGATCCCGCTTGCCGATATTCGCCTTGCCTTCGGTATGGACGCGACGGAAACCACCATTGACAGCCGCATCATCGTCATTGAGCTCGATCTCGACGACGAACCGACCTTGGTCGGTATCCGGACCGACAAGGTCAACGAAGTCACGACACTCCCGAAGCTCGCCAGCGAGCCGCCGCCGAGCGTCGGCATGCGCTGGCGTGCCGATTACATCAACTGCCTCGTCAAGCGAGGCGGCGAATTCATCATCGTCCCGAACCTGCACGCGATCTTTTCCTCCCGAAAGGACCGCTCCGGCAACACGCCAGCGCCGAACTAGGCCCTCAGGAGAGACCCATGCGCTTTACCATCAAACTCAAGCTGTTCCTGACATTCGGCTTCATGATCGCCGTATTGCTCGGCACGGCCGGTTACGGCATCATGAGCCTCGGCGGCCTCAACACGACGCTCGGCGACGTGCTGAACGGCCCGGCCGAGCGCCTCAAGCTCGCCCAGTCGCTGAACAATCTGCAACTCCAGCAGATCCGCTATCAAAAGAACATGCTTCTGTCCGCCAACGCCACGGAAACGAACAGTTACATCGGCCAGAGCGATGAAGCACGCAAGGCCTTCGATGCGACGTTCGAAGAGGTCCTCGCCAAGGCCACCGAACAGGGCAAGGTGATGTGGAACAAGCTTGCCGCCTTCACCACCGATTTCCGCCGCGACGACGACCGCATCCGTACCCTGGCGCTTGCCGGCGACATGGCGGGCGCAACACGCATCTCGACCACCGATGCGCGCGCCGTGACCAACGAGATCGACAATCTGCTCGGCGAAGTCGTCAAGCTCGAGGAAGGTCGTCTCGACGAAGCCGAAGTGAACGCCCAGGCCCAGTATGAAGGCACGCGCACGCTCATGGTGGCTGCCGCCGCCATCGCGGTTCTCATTGCCGCCGTGGCTGCCGTCTGGATCGTGTTTTCGATCAATCGTGGTCTCAGCCGCGCGGCCACCGCCGTGCAGGGTGTGGCGGACGGCGATCTCACCCGCTTTGCCGACATCACGAGCAAGGATGAGATCGGCGACATGCTCGGTCACGTCAATACGATGATCGAGCGCCTGCGCGGTGTCGTCGCCGATGCGCTCTCGGCCTCCGACAACGTCTCCTCCGGCAGCCAGGAACTCTCGGCCAGCTCCGAGCAGCTCTCGCAGGGCGCGACCGAACAGGCCTCGTCCGCCGAAGAGGCTTCCGCCTCGATGGAAGAGATGGCCGCCAACATCAAGCAGAATGCCGACAACGCCGCCCAGACGGAAAAGATCGCCCGCCAGTCCGCCAAGGATGCCGAAGCCTCCGGCGAGGCCGTCGGCCGTGCCGTCGGCGCCATGCGCACCATCGCGGAGAAGATTTCCATCGTTCAGGAAATCGCCCGCCAGACCGACCTGCTCGCGCTCAACGCCGCCGTCGAGGCTGCGCGTGCTGGCGAACATGGCAAGGGCTTTGCGGTCGTCGCCTCGGAAGTGCGCAAGCTCGCCGAGCGCAGCCAGGCGGCCGCGGCCGAAATCAGCGCGCTCTCCGGCCAGACGGTGTCCGTCGCCACCGAAGCCGGCGACATGCTGACCCGTCTGGTGCCTGACATCCGCAAGACCGCCGAACTGATCTCGGAAATCTCGGCGGCCTGCCGCGAGCAGGATATCGGTGCCTCGCAGATCAACGAGGCGATCCAGCAGCTCGACAAGGTGACCCAGCAGAATGCCGGTGCGTCGGAGGAAATGTCCGGCACATCGGAAGAACTCGCCGCCCAGGCCGAGGAGCTGCAAGCCTCCATCGCCTTCTTCCGCGTCGACAATGCCGGCCGCAAGGAAGCGGACCACGCCGGAAAGCTGCGTGCGACCGCCGTCAGGATGGCCGCTCCTGCCGCCGCCAAGCGCCCGGCTGCCGTAACGGCCCACCGCACCACGACCGCCGCGTCCAAGACGCCGCGCAGCAACGGCTTTGCCCTCGACATGTCGATGGGCGGCCCGGATGCCGACGACGCGGATTTCCGCCAGAGCGCGTGATTTGCAATAGACCCGGCGCATCCAGCAATGGATGCGCCGCAGTGACCACCCGGCGTGTGTAGGCGTCGGCGGAATGGGCCGGTTTGACGGCCCGCGGAAGAGTGAATGTATCGGTCTTCACGCATCATGGACACCAGAACCGGGCGTCCTGCCATCCATACGGCATCTGCGATCAAGGAGACCCCTCAAGATGCGCCTCACCATCAAGCTGAAGCTTGCCATTGCCTTCGGCGTTATCATTGCCATGACCTGCGGCATGGCCGCCATGTCCATCATGAACCTGTCGTCGCTCAACGCGGCGATCACCGATATCATCAAAGGCCCCGCCACCAATCTTCGCAATTCGAGCGATCTCTCCGACGCCGTTCTGACCGCGATCCGCGAAGAGAAGAATGTCGTTCTCAACACGGACCCGACACAAATCCCAAGCTATGTCGAAGGCGTGTCCAAGCAGCATCAGGCGATCGATCGCGCCCTGACCATGTTCGACAGCGAGACCAATGAAGCCATTCGCGCGAAGATCGCGGAATTCCGCGCCGCCTATCCCGACTGGAAGAAATCGCAGGACGAAATCCTGCGGCTTGGTCAGCAGAACACGCCGGAAAGCAACGCCCGCGCCGCCGCCCTTTCGATGGGCCAGGGTGCCAAGGCCACCGAAGGCGTGCTTGCGACGCTTGCCAGCCTGAACGAGAAGATCGAGCTCGATCTCAGGGAAACCGATGCGGCAACCAATGCGCAATATGACTTCATCAGCTCTGCGCTGGTTGCCGTCGTGGTCGTGCTGATCGCACTGTCCTCGGCAATCGCCATCTGGCTTTCTCTCGCCATCGCGCGCGGTCTGCAGCGCGCCGGCAAACTTGCCGACGCCGTCGCCATCGGCGATCTCGAGCAGGACATCGAATACAAGGGCAATGATGAGATCAAGGATCTGGTCAATTCCATGCAGCGCATGACCGGCAACCTGCGCAACACGGCCGTTATCGCCGACCAGATCGCCAATGGCGACCTGACGGTCACGCCGAAGCCGCTTTCCGACAAGGATACGCTCGGCGTGTCCCTGCAAAGCATGGTGGAGCGCCTGCGCGGTGTCGTCGCCGATGCGCTCTCCGCCGCCAACAACGTCTCCTCCGGCAGCCAGGAACTCTCGGCCAGCTCCGAGCAGCTCTCGCAGGGCGCGACCGAACAGGCCTCGTCCGCCGAAGAGGCTTCCGCCTCGATGGAAGAGATGGCCGCCAACATCAAGCAGAATGCCGACAACGCCGCCCAGACGGAAAAGATCGCCCGCCAGTCCGCCAAGGATGCCGAAGCCTCCGGCGAGGCCGTCGGCCGTGCCGTCGGCGCCATGCGCACCATCGCGGAGAAGATTTCCATCGTTCAGGAAATCGCCCGCCAGACCGACCTGCTCGCGCTCAACGCCGCCGTCGAGGCTGCGCGTGCTGGCGAACATGGCAAGGGCTTTGCGGTCGTCGCCTCGGAAGTGCGCAAGCTCGCCGAGCGCAGCCAGGCGGCCGCGGCCGAAATCAGCGCGCTCTCCGGCCAGACGGTGTCCGTCGCCACCGAAGCCGGCGACATGCTGACCCGTCTGGTGCCTGACATCCGCAAGACCGCCGAACTGATCTCGGAAATCTCGGCGGCCTGCCGCGAGCAGGATATCGGTGCCTCGCAGATCAACGAGGCGATCCAGCAGCTCGACAAGGTGACCCAGCAGAACGCCGGTGCGTCGGAGGAAATGTCCGGCACCTCGGAAGAACTCGCCGCCCAGGCCGAGGAGCTTCAGACCTCGATTGCCTTCTTCCGCGTCGATCGCGCCTCCGGTGCGCCTGCCGCCGTCCAGCGCCGCCCGGCACCCGTTGCCATGCGGCCGGCTGCGAAGTCCGCGACCGCACCGGTTCGCAAGAACGACAACAGCGTCAACGCCCAGCAGGCTCGCGCCCGCGGCTTTGCCCTCGACATGTCGATGGGCGGCCCGGATGCCGACGACGCTGACTTCCGGGAAAGCGCCTGATCATGGCCGGCACGTCCTCCGAATCCCAGTACGTCACCTTCTCTCTCGACAACGAGGTCTTTGCGGTCCCCGTTTCCGTGGTGCGGGAAATCCTCGACCATGAGGATGCCTTCAGGATCCCGCATGGGCCGGACTATCTGCTCGGTCTCAGGGACGTGCGCGGCCAGGGCGTGCCGGTCATCGATCTGCGGCTCCGTCTCGGCATGACCAGGACGGAAAAGACGCCGCACACGCGTGCCCTCGTGCTCGACGTGCCGGTGGGCGACAAGACCCTGACGCTCGGCCTCGTCGCAGACCGCGTTTATGAGGTCATCCCCTTCCGAAACGATGAGATCGAGGGCGCGCCCGATATCGGCGTGCGCTGGTCCTCCGACTATATTGCCGGCGTCGTGCGCCGCAACGGCGGCTTCGTCGTCATCGTCGATCTCGCCCGCCTGTTCTCCGGCGCGGAGGTGGCGATGATGGGCACGGCGAACCGTCTCGCCGCCACGGCATAATTTCAGGAGACCTGACGTGGGAGCAGCAATGCGGGCGCAGGCGAGCGAGGACGGCTTGAGCAGCCGGAATTTCGAGGCCCTGTCGCGCTATATCTATGACTACAGCGGCATCAAGATGCCGATCACGAAACTGACGATGCTGGAAGGCCGCCTGCGGCGACGCCTCAGGGCCACCGGCATCGCCAACTTCAATGCCTATTGCGATTATCTCTTCAAGCACGGCGGCATCGAGAAGGAAGCGATCTTCCTGATCGATGCGGTGACGACGAACAAGACCGATTTCTTCCGCGAGCCGAAGCACTTCGAGTTCATGGAGCGGACCGGCCTGCCGGAGCTCGTCGCGGCGGGGCACAGGAAACTGCGCCTGTGGAGTGCCGCCTGCTCGATTGGAGCCGAACCCTATACGATGGCGATGGTTCTCCAGGATTTCGCGGAAAGTATCGGCGGCATCGACTACCGCATTCTTGCGACCGACCTTTCAACCGACGTGCTGCAGGCCGCACGCCGCGGCGTCTATCCGCGCGACATGGTTCACCCCGTGCCCACGGACGTCCAGCGGCGTTATGTGATGACCTCTCGCGATGCCGCGCGCGGCGAGGTGCGCATCCATCCCCGGCTGCGCGCAACCATCGGCTTTGCCCGCATGAACCTCATGGACGGCGCCTACAAGGTGGGCGAGCCGATGCACATGATCTTCTGCCGCAACGTGCTGATCTATTTCGACAAGCCGACGCAGGCGAAGGTGCTGTCGAGGCTCTGCGATTGCCTGCTGCCCGGCGGCTATCTCTATGTCGGCCATTCCGAAACGGTCACCGGCATAGCATTGCCGGTGCGCCAGGTCGCCAACACGGTTTTCAAGAAGATCTGATGCCCCTTCCGGCCAAGAAAATCCGCGTCCTCATCATCGACGATTCCGCAAGCGTGCGTCAGGCGCTGACCCATGTGCTGGAGCAGGATCCGGAAATCGAGGTCATGGGGGCGGCTTCCGACCCCTTCATGGCGGCCAAGAAAATTCAGGAGGAAATGCCTGACGTCATCACACTCGACGTGGAAATGCCGCGCATGGATGGCATCACCTTCCTGCGCAAGATCATGTCGCAGCGCCCCATCCCCGTCGTCATGTGTTCATCGCTGACCGAGGAGGGTTCCGAAACGCTGATGCAGGCGCTGGAGGCCGGCGCGGTCGACATCATCCTGAAACCCAAGATCGGCGCGGCCGACCATCTCGCCGAATCCGGCACGCGCATCCGTGAAGCCGTCAAGGGGGCTGCCGTCGCGCGCCTCGGCGCAAACCGGCGCAATGCCGCCGCAAGCGGCCCGACTGCGAAACTGACGGCCGATGCCGTCCTTCCCCCGCCCTCGGGCCGGGCCATGGCCAAGACGACGGAGATGGTGGCCTGCATCGGTGCATCGACGGGGGGCACCGAAGCGCTGCGCGTCTTGCTCGAGCAGTTGCCGGCGAATGCACCCGGTATCGTCATCGTGCAGCATATGCCGGAGAAATTCACCGCCGCCTTCGCAAATCGCCTGAACGGCCTCTGCGAGGTCGAGGTCAAGGAAGCGGTGCACGGCGATCCCGTGCTACGCGGCCATGTGCTTATCGCTCCCGGCGACCGGCACATGATGCTGGAGCGGCAGGGCGCGCGCTACCATGTCGCAGTGCGCGAAGGCCCGCTCGTCTCCCGTCATCGGCCCTCCGTCGACGTACTCTTCCGCTCCGCTGCCCGCGCGGCGGGTGCTAACGCCATGGGCGTCATCATGACCGGCATGGGCGACGATGGCGCGCGCGGCATGGCCGAAATGCACCAGGCCGGCGCCTATACGGTGGCACAGGACGAGGCGAGTTCCATCGTTTTCGGCATGCCGAAGGAAGCGATTGCCCATGGCGGCGTCGATCGCATATTGCCGCTCGACCAGCTCGCCCGCGAAATCCTCGCCGCCGATCGGCGGCGATAGCGCGCGAGTGCGCTATCTCCTTGTTTCCATGCGATTCCATAGGCAAAAACGGTTGCAAGTTTCTGCTGGAATTTCCCGAATTTTCACCAGACATTAACCATGATTGGCGACAGTGAAGACACACCATGCAGGGTGTCTTGTTCGAGCGATGACCGGCTCACGAACGATCCGGAGAGGCCCCATGCCCGTCATCACTTTCGCCAACACCAAGGGCGGCGCCGGCAAGACGACTGCGGTGCTGCTGCTTGCGACCGAGCTTGCCCGCCTCGGCTTCCGCGTCTCGGTGCTCGATGCCGATCCGCAGCACTGGATTACCCGCTGGTATGAAAACTCCGAAGGCGTGCTGGGCAATCGGCTGCATGTCGTGTCCTATGTCACCATGAGCACGATCGACCGGCAGCTTGCCGAGGAAAAGGCCCGCGCCGATTTCGTACTGATCGACCTGCCGGGCTCGCGCAGCTCGCTGCTGGCCAAGGCCGTCGGCCATGCCGACTACGTGCTGATCCCCGTACAGGGCTCGGCCATGGATGCCCAGGGCGGCGCCAATGTCATTGAACTCCTGCACTATCTTGAAGACAAGGCTGATATCCGCATCCGCCATTCCGTCGTGCTCACCCGGGTCAACTCCATGGTGACGACGCGGGCGATGAACGCGGTGAAGGATCTGCTTGCTGCGCGCCGCGTGCATCTCCTGGAAACACCGATCATCGAGCGCTCCGCCTTCCGCGATATGTTCGGCTGCGGCGGCACGCTCTATTCGATGGACGCCAAACGCGTCAGCAACCTCGACAAGGCCCAGGAAAACGCCCGCGCCTTGGCGCTGGAAGTGCTGAAGCAGATTCCGGCTGCCGTCGCCCCCGCTGCAACCCGCCTGAAAAATGTTGCGTAACCCACGGCTCGCTTCGTTTTCGGAAGAAGCTCCGGGCCTAAATCAGAAGCGGAACTTCACCATGCCTTTAAAGACGCGGCCCCAGCCGTTCCATCCGGGTGTGACCTCGAACGTCTCATCAAGCAGGTTATAGGCGCTCGCCTCGAAAACGACGTTCTTGTCAAACGGCTCCCAAGTCAAATTCGCATCGAGCGTCCAGTAGTCGTCCAGCTTCCGGGCGGTGGGGTCTCCATACCGCTCGCCGATATAGTTGGCGGCGATTGTCGCCTTCACATTCGCCTCGCTGACATAGGTCAGCGCAACTTGACCGGAATGCCGTGGCAGGAACGGAAGGTCACGTCCGAATGATGGGCTTGCCGCATCCTTGTCCTCCGAAAACGCAAGTGCATAGGTCGCCGAAACACCAAAACCATAGTCCAGCGCGAGATTGGCAGTCATCGCGACGCGATCCACCGTCGCTTCGTCGAAACGAAAATTCGATATGATCAAGGCGTCGCTAATGGTCATATCGTTGAAAATCTGATGCTGATAATCGACCGTGGTGAAGAGCCGATCGGTCCATTCCGCATCCCATTTCAAGGCCAGGGTATCGGCATACCCGTCGGATCCCACGCTGAATTCATTGGCCTGCAAACCGACGATACCGATTGGTGCCAGCGTCGGCGTCGTCGCGTCCGTACTTTGCCGGATATAACCTGCGCGCAACCATTGCCCTTCGGCAGGTGTCCAGGCGAGCCCTATCCTCGGGTCGAGATGTTTTGCGTCATCGCCATCGCCACCGCCCCAGATCGTCGCCAACAGCCCGTATTCGGCTTTCAAATCGTGGGTAATTTCCTGCGTCAGATCGATATAGGCCCGGGCGAAATAGCTGTCGTCTTGCGTCGAGGTTCTCGTCGGCGGGATACCCGTCGCCGAGAATTCCAGGCTGGTGAGATTGTTGAGGAGGCCGCCTTCCACACCATATCGCCAGATCAGGTCCTCGCTTTCGACCGTGTGGTTGAGCGCAGCAACATAACTTCTCTGACCAAAGCCCAGGGTTGTCTCGGCAAATACCGGCGGTATCAGCTGCCCGAGCGAGCGTTCAAAATCGAATGACGAATACAGCAACGCCGCATTGACAACATTGCGGTAATCGATCGTGTGGCTCCAGCCCAGGCCGGCCGTCGTGAACGTCGTATCGACCCCGTAGGTTTGCCCGGGAAAGAAATCGTTCAAATAGGGAAGGTCCAACGCGAAGGAGTTGGTGCTGTGGCTCGCATAAGCGACCAGCCTGTCATCCGGCGTGACCGTGGACGTCAGGTAGCCGTTGAAGCTCAGGATGTCCAAGTCGGTCTCGATATCGCGGGCAAAAACACCGTTGTCGATATAGCGCGTATCGTCGGGCGATTTCGAATATTGCAGGCTAAGATTGCTGCTGATTGGCACCGGCTCGTTCGAATAGCTCTGGAATTCCAGGGAGCCCAGCCATCCCTCAGTGCCGGGATTGAGCGTCGTCCCTATGCCGACGGAGCCTTCGAAAAAAGGACGCCGCAAAAGCGAGGCTGAACG
>CBFGOD010000032.1:0-16874 GCA_965650295.1 uncultured Shinella sp.
TGCAGGACGACCTGATGCGCATCTTCGGCTCCGAGCGCATGGATTCCATGCTGCAGAAGCTCGGTCTCAAGGAAGGCGAGGCGATCGTCCATCCCTGGATCAACAAGGCTCTGGAGCGCGCGCAGAAGAAGGTCGAAGCCCGCAACTTCGATATCCGCAAGAACCTCCTGAAGTATGACGACGTGCTGAACGACCAGCGCAAGGTCATCTTCGAGCAGCGCATCGAGCTGATGGACAGCGAGAACCTGTCCGAAATCGTCTCCGACATGCGCAACGAAGTCGTCGAAAACCTCGTTCGCCTGAGCATTCCGGAAAATGCCTATGCCGAGCAGTGGGACGTGGCTGGCCTCAAGAAGGGCGTTTTCGAACAGCTGAACCTCGACCTGCCGATCGAGGCCTGGGCGGCCGAGGAAGGCATCGACGAGAAGGACATTCTGGAGCGCCTGCACAAGGCTGCCGATGCCGCCGCCGCCGACCGTGCGGAGCGTTTCGGCCCCGAGATCATGACCTATGTCGAGCGCTCCGTGCTGCTCCAGACGCTGGACATGCTGTGGCGCGAGCACATCGTCAACCTCGACCACCTGCGCTCCGTCATCGGCTTCCGCGGTTATGCCCAGCGCGATCCGCTGCAGGAATACAAGGCCGAGGCCTTCGAACTCTTCCAGGCTCTGCTCGCCAACCTTCGCCAGACCGTGACGTCGCAGCTGATGCGCGTCGAGCTGGTGCGCCAGGCGGCCGACGCGCCGACGCCGGTGCCGCCGGAAATGGAAGGCCACCACATCGACGGCACGACCGGCGAGGACGATTTCGGCGAAGGCCGCGGCGGCTTCATGGCCGTTGCCGCTGACAATCGCGATCCGAACGATCCCTCGACCTGGGGCCACGTTGCGCGCAACGAACCGTGCCCCTGCGGCTCGGGCAAGAAGTACAAACATTGCCACGGCGCCTTCGAACAGGCCTGATGGAAATGAAAACGGAAAATGCCGCCTTCGGGCGGCATTTTTGTTTTGGGCGCAGATGCCTGCCGACCGCCGACCCAACCGTTTGTTAACCCTGATCTGACAAGACTGACGCTGGTAGAGTTTTGCGTAGCGTTCGGGTTCCTGTGTTGATGGCGGTCATTCAATCGGCGGAGAGGTTGCTGCCATCGCGCCTTCGCGGCAAGGCGGAGCCCCTGCTGCGCGCCGTCGCGGCCATTCTCGCCAGCGACGATCCGCGCAACCTGGCCCAGCGCATGGCGCTGATTGCCTTTGCCATCCGCGTCGCCAGTGCGGCCATCGCCTTCATCTCGCAGATCATCCTTGCCCGCGTGATGGGCGAGTTCGAATACGGCATCTTCGTCTTCGTCTGGGCGATCGTCGTCATCTTCGGCGACATGTCCTGCCTCGGCTTCCACACCACGGTCGTGCGCTTCCTGCCCGATTATGTCGGCCGCAGCGCCTACGCGGAAATCCGCGGCCTCACCTCGACGGCCCGCATTTTCGCCATGCTCTCCTCGACGGCGCTGGCCGCGGCTGGTTTCCTCGTTCTCTGGCTCTTCCGCGACAATGTTGCCGACTACTATGTCGTGCCGCTCTTCGTCGGCCTGTTCTGCATGCCGATGATCGCGCTCGGCGATGTGCTCGAAAGCACCGCGCGCGCCCATAGCTGGGCCGTCGTGGCGCTGAGCCCGACCTATATCATCCGGCCGCTGCTCAACCTCGTCTTCATGGTTCTGGCCGTCTGGCTGGGCGAGCCGCATACGGCACTGACGGCGATGGTGGCGGCCCTTGCCGCCACCTATCTCACCACGGTGGTGCAATTCTTCAACATCGTGCGCCGGCTCGGCAAGCGCTATCTCGCCGGCCCGCACAAGGTCGAATTCGGTCTCTGGATCAAGGCGGCGCTGCCGATCTTCCTGATCGAGGGCTTCGGCTTCCTGCTCACCAATTCCGATGTCATCGTCGTCGGCCTCTTTCTCGACCCGGAAAGCGTCGCCATCTACTTCGCCGCCGCCAAGACGATGGCGTTGGTGCATTTCGTGTTCTTCTCGGTGAAGGCCGCCGCGGCGCCGCGTTTTTCCGCGATGTTCGCCGCTGGCGACCGGGTCGGACTGGCACGTTTCGCCGGTGAAACGGCGCGCTGGAGCTTCTGGCCGTCGCTTGCCGTCGGGCTCTGCGTGCTGGCGGCCGGCCATCTGCTGCTGTCGCTGTTCGGCCCGGCCTTCACGGCGGGCTGGGGCCTGATGTTCATCCTCTTCGCCGGCATTCTCGCCAAGGCGCTTGTCGGACCGGGGGAAGTGCTGCTGACCATGTGCGGCGAGCAGAAGCTCTGCGTTGCCGTCTATGCCGTGGCGCTCGCCGCCAACATCACCTTCAACGTCACGCTCATCCCGCTCTTCGGCCTCATCGGCGCGGCCTCCGCCACGGCCGGCGCCATGGTCGTCGAGGCGCTGCTGCTGCACATCGCCGTGCGGCGAAAACTTTCCATCCTTCTCTTCGCCTTCGCCGATCCGGTGACGGCAAAACTTGCCAATGGGACGGACCACCATGACCGATAGTCACGGCTTCGACCACACGATCGCCGCCGGCCGCGCCCAGGCCGCCATTCCGCCGGCACCGCCAATGGCCCAGCCGCCGGCCGACCAGCGCTTCGCCATCGGCCGCCCGGGCCGTTCGCTCGCCATCTATCCGGCCACGGCGGGGTATGAGTTGCAGCAGGAACTCGACTTTCTGTCGAACCGCGTGATGGAGCCGAACGTCTTCTTTTCCGGCCGCTTTCTGGCGCCCGCCATGCCGCGCCTGGAAGACCGCATGGTGCGTCTCTCGGTCATCCGCGACGAGGCGGGTGGGCGTAGCCGCATGCGCTTCCTCATGCCGTTCTCCGTCGAAAAGCCGGGTTTCTCCATCGGCTCCAGCATTCTGCGCGCCTGGTCGAACCCGTTCGGTCCGCTGGGCACACCGCTGGTCGATGCCGAGGAGGCGGCCGAAACGCTTGATAATTTCCTGGAGGTGATGGGTGGCCCCAATACGGGGCTGCCAGCCATCCTCGTCCTGCCGGATCTGCGTCTAAGCGGGGCCTTTGCCCAGTTGATCCGTGCCGTTGCCATCGGCCGTAACCTGCCCGTCACGGTCACCGACACCTATCGCCGGCCCATGTTGGACAGCCTGCTCGACGGCCAGACCTATTTGCAGAATGCCATCGCGCCGGAGCATTTCCGCGAGTTGCGCCGGCAATGGCGCAAGCTCGATGCGCTGGGTGTGCTCAACTACAATGTCGCCCGCCAGCCTGCCGATATCCGGCTGCGTATGGAGGAGTTCCTGCTGCTCGAGGCCGGCGGCTGGAAGGGGCGTGGCCGCACGGCGATGATCAACGATCGCTACCGCGCCGCCTTTGCGCGCGAGGCGATCAGCAATCTCGCCGAGACCGACGGCGTGCGCATCCACACGCTCGACCTCGACGGCCGCGCCATCGCCTCGATGATCGTTTTCATGATGGGCGGCGAGGCCTATACGTGGAAGACGGCCTATGACGAGGAATTCGCGAAATATTCGCCCGGCAAGCTTTTGGTGGCCGAGCTGACCGAATGGCATCTCGACGACGCCAATATCGCGCGCTCGGATTCCTGCGCCGTGCCGGATCATCCGGTCATGAGCCGGTTCTGGGAAGAGCGCGAGGACATGGGCACGCTGGTCGTCGGGTTGCAGCAGAACCGCGACCGCGATGTGCGCCAGGTGGCGGCCCAGCTGCACCTCTACCGCAACACCCGCAACGTGGCGCGCCTGCTGCGCGACAAGATCCGCTCGCTCGCCCGCCGCTGATCAGGCGGCGAAGGGTGTCTCCTCCGCCGCGCGCTTGCGCAAGAGGTGGCGGATGACCTTGCCCGACGTCGTGAGCGGCAGGCTGTCGACGAAATCCACCTCGCGCGGATATTCGTGCATGGAAAGCCGCGATTTCACCCATTCGCGGATTTCCACCGCCAGCGCCGGCGAGGGCGTCTGGCCCGGGCGCAGCATCACATAGGCCTTCACGATCTCCGTGCGCACCGGATCCGGCTTGCCGACGGCGGCGGCAAGCTGCACGGCGGGATGGCCGGCCAGGCAATCCTCGATCTCGCTTGGCCCGATGCGATAGCCCGAGGAGGTGATCACGTCGTCGTCGCGGCCGAAGAAGGTGACGTAACCCTCCTCGTCCATGCGCCCGAGATCGCCCGTCGTCATCCAGTCGCCGATGAATTTTTCCGCCGTCGCTTTCTCGTTCCTCCAGTAGCCGAGGAACATGACGGGGTCGGGCCGCTTGACGGCGACCTGGCCTACCGTGCCGCGCGGCACTTCCCTGCCATCCGCGTCGATGATCGCGACGACATGGCCCGGAACCGCCTTGCCGATCGGCCCCGGCCGGGAGATGCCGAGCTTGCCGATGGAGCCGAGCACGATATTGCACTCGGTCTGGCCATAGAATTCGTTGATGGTGATGCCGAGCGTGTCGCGCACCCATTCCCAGGTCTCGCGGCCGAGCGATTCACCGGCCGAGCCGATGGTGCGCAGGTTGAGCCGGTATTTTTCACGCGGATTGGCGACGGTCTTCATCAGTCTGAGCGCCGTCGGCGGAATGAAGGCGTTGCGCACGTCCATGTCCTGCATGATGCGATAGGCCATGTCGGGATCGAATTTCTGGCCCGGCGAGGAGACGACGGGTACGCCGAGCAGCAGCGCGGGCAAGAGTACGTTGAGAAGCCCCCCTGCCCAGGCCCAGTCCGATGGCGTCCAGATGCGGTCGCCCGGCTGCGGCAGGAATTCATGGTGCATCTGGAAACCCGGCACATGGCCGAGCAGTACGCGGTGGCCATGCAGCGCGCCCTTCGGCGGCCCCGTCGTGCCTGACGTGTAGATCATCATCGCCGGATCGCCCGGGCCGCTGTCGACGGCGGCGAAGGGGCCGGCATGTTTCTCGACGAGATCGTGGAAGGATTTTGCCGAGGGATCACCCGACGGCTGCGTTGTTACGACAAGATCGAGCGTCGGCAATTCGGCGCGGATCGGTCCGAGGCGTTCCGCACCGAAGCGGTTCGTTACGATCGCTTTGGCCTCAGCATTCTTCAGCCGGAACAGCAACGCATCGGCGCCGAACAGTAGTGCCAAGGGCAGCGCGATGGCGCTGAGCTTGTAAATCGCGACATGGGCGACGACGGTCTCGAAACCCTGCGGCAACAGGATTGCGACGCGGTCACCCTGTCGCACGCCTTCTGCGGCAAGGGCTGCCGCGAAGGCGTCGGAGCGGGCGGCGAGTTCGCCATAGGTCATGGAGAGAGGGGCGGCATCCGGCAGGAAGTGCTGGAGACAGACGCGGTCCGGCGCTTGGGCGGCCCAGGCATTGGAGACGGCGGTGCCTATGTTGAACCGGTCGGGGATGTCCCAGCGGAAATCCCCGTACAGCGCATCATAGGTCGATCTCTCCGAGAGCATCCGCACCACTCCAGTTTGCTGCACTGCAACTAGCATTTCGGAGGGGGCGTCCGCAATGGGCGGCTTTTTGCGGGCTCAGGGCCAGGCGAGGCGGTTGTCGATCTCCTCGACGTCCTTCACCGAGGCCGCGATGATGACGGCGCGCTCGGCCTCCTCTGCGGAGCCGATGCTGCCCGACAGGATGATCCGGCGCCCCTTGCAGGTCACGGTGACATCGGAGGCATCCACGTCGCCGGCGACGGACAGGGCATCGGCCACCTGCGCTTCCAGCCAGGCGGGATGTGGTGGCTCGGCATGTTCGGGTTTCTCGCCCTTGAAGGTGGCTTCCTTGAAAACCATGACGCGCTCCTTTGATCGAGTTAACGAAAGAAAACGCGGAAGGATGGCATTTGTTCGCTGCGGTTTAAGGGAGGATTAGGACTGTTTCAAAGTCGGGCATATCCGCCCCGGAATGGACGTTGTCGCTATGGGCTGCCCCCGTTAAGCATCGACCATACCAATCGAGGATAATTATATGAGTACCATCAATATTAGCGGTTTTTCAGCAACGTCTGGCGCCAATTTCAGCGAGTTTACATCGGAACGACTTCAGTCGATCCTGGATTTCGACAGGGAAAAATTTACCACGACCTCGATGAAATTCTGGGATGTTGGTGAAGATACGTCGATGACCTTCGTCGGCAAGGGCCTAACCTATGCGAAGAATGCCGCCGGTGAAGTAATCGGCGTCAAAACCGGGACGTTTACATCCTTTAAGGCCATTGCCGAAGGGGCGAAGGTTCTCGATATCACGGGGCTTTCGCTGTCCGGTACGGCGCTTACCAACGCGATCGACAGCGGCAGCAGCACCAAATTCCTGAATGCGCTGCTCTCGGGCAACGACGTTATCAAGGCAACCAAATATGCCGACGTCTTCTGGGGTGGCGATGGCAACGATACGCTCTATGGCTATGACGGCCACGACAAGATTTCCGGCGGCAACGGCAACGACAAGCTCTACGGCGGCAACGGCAACGACACGCTGAAGGGCGATGCCGGTAATGATCGCCTGGAGGGTGGTGCGGGCGCCGACAAGCTCTATGGCGGCGCGGGTGCTGACACGTTCGTCTTCCGCTCCAAGACGGATTCGACGACGGGTGCCCCGGACACGATCTACGACTTCAGCCGGACGCAGAAGGACAAGATCGACCTCAGCGCTTTCGACGCGAACACGCTGAAGACGGGCATGCAGGATTTCGCCTTCATCGGCAGTCAGAAATTCCACAGCAAGGCGGGTGAGTTGCGCTACGAAAAGTCCGGCGGCGATACGTTCGTGTATGGCGACATCGACGGTAACGGCAAGGCGGATTTCAAGATCGTCCTCGACACCTCGATCAACCTGATCAAGGGCGACTTCATCCTCTAGCTCCAGCGAAGCGCCGGCATCCCGCATTGTGCGTGAGGTGCCCCGAAAATGGTTGAGACCCAAGAGCGTGCACATCGCTCTCGGGTCCCCCTCACAACCGCATCCGGGGGTGTCTGCAGTTGCACATAATAAATGCGGCTCTGCAAAATTTGTTCCCGCTAAAAAACGAATTTTTTAATGACCAAGTGGTTGAAAAAGTCGTAGTGAGCCAGCGAGGTTTTGGCTTAGCAGTTTGCCTGACATGGTTTCAAATCCTTGGCGAGGCCTCGTCCCAGTCTAAGCGCCGTACGGCGGGTCACCTGTGAAGCCTTCGGAAATTGCAGAAACGTTGAAGGAAGAAGAGGGAAAGCGTAAGATCGTGGTCATCGAACGCGAGCGAAGCGTGTCATTGACAGGATATTTGCTTCTGGAGTTCTGATGGTCATGGCTCCGAAAGCGGAGTTTCGTGCTCTCTTCTGCGTTGCGCCGTGTCAGCTCAACCAAAGGTGAGCTGACCTCTTGACTCTGATTGTCCAGTTTATAAGCATGCGGCGCCACTTCATTGGGATAAGATATGACCTCCGAGTATGACAATGCAGCGCCGGTCGGCAATGAAGCCTCACCTTCGGACGCTCCGATCAAAAAAATCCAGGTCCGTGACAAAGCGAACCCTCGATGGAGTTCTTATTTCCAGAACAAGCTCCTGACTGTCACGCGCAAACCGATATTTTCATCTGATGATATAGTTTTCGCGATGGGTAGCTGCTTTGCCGAGCGCATCCGTGTCGCTCTGACGGCAGAGGGCATCAATGTCGGCCCGCCGATGCAGGACATCCCGATGGCGCACGACCGCTATCGAATTGACCGCCTGCCTGGGCGCCCGCACTCGGACTATTTCAACACATTCACGATTCGCCAGGAATTTGAACGACACATCGGCGAATTCCCGCGCGATCCCGAGGACTATTGGCGCGCGAAAGACCCCTATTGGGGTGGTGACGTTGCCTATCAGGATCCGTACAGGCGTCTGATTCTCGCAAGGACCCCTCAGGACCTCCTGACCGCAAACGAACTGGTCGATGCTGCGATCGATCGC
The DNA here is from genome assembly GCA_965650295.1 of uncultured Shinella sp. Lineage (GTDB taxonomy): Bacteria > Pseudomonadota > Alphaproteobacteria > Rhizobiales > Rhizobiaceae > Shinella. The sequence goes on from CBFGOD010000032.1 coordinate 7,925, forward strand.
GGCATTCGGGAGGCTTCGGTTTTTTTCCTGACCATGGGCATGGCGGAAGTTTTCATCAACAAGCTGACAGGCAAGGTTGCTTGCCAAAAACCGGGCTATTCCGGTGGGGCGGGCGAAGATGAAACCGAGTTTTACATGTCGTCTTATGAAGAGAACGTGGAAAACATGTCACGCGTGGTCGAGATCATCAACTCGATAAATCCCAACGCCCGAATCGTTGTAACGGTATCCCCCGTAGGACTCGCACGTACCTTTGGCGAAAACGACATTCTTGTCGCAAACACAGAGGGTAAGAGCATCCTTCGCGCCGCCCTAGGCGCGGTCGCACGAAAGTTCGACAACGTCACGTACTTCCCGTCTTACGAGATCGTCATGGCGAATGCGCCTTCGAGCTTTCGCGACGATGACGGAAGGCATGTGGCAAACTGGGTCGTCTCAAAGATCGTTTCGACCTTTAAAGCGGCCCACCTGATCGAAAATACCCAGTAAGTTCCCCTGAGGAGATCCCAACGTGAATGCATTCCCCGACAGAATCTTGCTCGAAGCAAGAGATTCTTCCCTCCAGTTGGAGCAACTGGCTGTTGATGACTTGAAGAAGAATCTCGGGCACTATCTCGAGCCCAATTGGCGCGCTCACCGCATCGTTCGCGGATACGAAGACTTCGTGAAGTCCCTCGGTACGAATGATGAAGAAACCTACCTTCACATGCGCGCGGCGTTCTCCGAAACGAGCGGAAAGAGCAACAAGGTTTTCTCGGACGTTCTCTCCACGCATATTCACAAAACACAATATGATATGTCCCAGAGCCTCTTTTCGGGATATGTCACGGGCGAAGGTGGCGGTTCCGATAATCTCATCACCATGACGAATGGTGAAGATGGCGAAGACACCACGTCCGACGCCTGGGAAAAGGTAATCCACGGCGCGACGCGCTATATGGAAAAGCATAGTTTCTGGGTATGCAAATTTCCGGTCCCGGATCGCATCGTGACGAGCCTCCGCGAAAAAACCATCAAGCGGATGACCGAGGATCATGGCGACAAGATCGCTAAGATGATGAAGTCCAAGGAGGATGCTCCGGGGCTTCTCAAGGGCGACGCCCGTTGGCTTATGGGCTTCGAAGAGATGTACGAAGTCGCCGCTGATCCCCTCTTCCTTTCGATCGTGCAGCGTTACCTGGGCGTACCGCCCATCTTCAACACGCCCGTTGCCTTCATCAGCTCCTCTGCAAAGCCGAAGCATGCGAAGGAACTGTCGGATAACGCGCAACTCTATCATCACGACATGCACCGCCTGGGCTTCGTGAAGATGTTCATCTATCTGACTGACGTTGACGAGAAGAGTGGGCCGCATACACTTATTCGCGGCTCGCATCGCTCGCGGCCGGCGGCATTGTGGGCTGATGGTCGGCACGACGACGCGGCTATCGAGAGAAACAAGCAGCACACCAAGACACAAAAGATTACCGGCAAAGCAGGTACTGTCTTCCTGGTGGATACGAGCGCTTTACACAAAGGCCTTCGCCCTGAGGTAGGCCACCGGATCATGGCGCAGGTTCAGTACACCAATTCATTGTTCGGCCGGCCTCTTGCTGCATCTGACAGAAAGATCCTGCAGGTACAGAAGACGAAGAACAAGGATATTGAGGAAGCGGCAGCCCTGGTCCGCAAGTATGCGGTGAGGTCGGGCGTACGCTTCATGCAGAACATGATCTAACGTTCCTGAGGACTGGCCGCGGCTACGACCGCGGCCAGTCCGTTTTCTCTAAATGAAACGCCGGTGTAACTGCGTCGTCTAGAGAAAGGCGAAGTAGATAATATATGTGTTGTTGAGGCGTTAGATCTCAGGATCTATTGCTGTCCCTTGACCCGCCAATACAATGAGGCGCGCCCAAATCGCAGTGGGCGAAAAATGCTCATGTGGACAAAGGTCGAGACCAAACAAGGGCGACCGAACATGCCGCCGAAGGCCACTCGGCCTCAAAATAAGTTACGAGGTAAACAAAGGCCGCCGAGAAAGCGCTTTGCGAATACGGCAATGATGCTTGTTGGTGCCCCATGCCGGAATCGAACCAGCACTCCTTTCGGAACTCGATTTTGAGTCGAGCGCGTCTACCAGTTCCGCCAATGGGGCACGGCACTGAAGCAATCGCCGTTTACACGATGCTTTGCCGGGCGGCAACCGGCAAATCGGTGCTAAATCGGAAGTGACCGACATGATCACTTCTCCGTGCGGTGATTTACAATACAGCGACACCTGATAGAACTCGGCGCCGTTTCGCCGGTATCCCCGCCGGCCCGATTGGACGAACTGATGACGGCTTCCCTCGATCTCTCCCGCAAGGCTTCCGCCGGTCTGCTTTCGCTTGGCATGGCTGCGACCGTCGGCGGTGCGCTGGCCTTCGAACATATCGGCGGCTACATTCCCTGCGCGCTCTGCCTTCTGCAGCGCGATCCCTATTACTACGGCATCCCGGTTGCTGTGGCAGCGCTGCTTTCGGCGCTCTTCAATGGGCCGGTCTGGTTGACGCGCCTGCTGCTCGCCATCGCCGGCATCATGATGCTCGTCGGTGCGGGGATGGGCGTCTATCACGCGGGTGTCGAATGGGGCTTCTGGGAAGGACCGGCGACCTGCGCGACCACGGCGCAGGGTGTCACGCAGAATGCCGGCGACCTCCTGTCCGACATCAACACCAAGCACGGCCCGTCCTGCACGGAAGCGTCGTTCCGGCTGCTGGGTCTTTCGTTCGCCGGCTGGAACGTTATCGCAAGCCTCATCCTCGCCGCGATCGCCTTCAAGGGCGCGCGGTCTGCGAAAGCGTGATGCCAGCAACCCGTTTCAAACGCATGCCATCGCCGCAAAACCGTCCCCCGGTTTTGCGCCAGATGCGTCAGGGTTGCAGTTCGACGTCCCAGTAGAGATAGTCCATCCAGCTTTCATGCAGATAGTTGGGTGGAAACAGTCGCCCGTTATTGTGCAGATCCTGAACCGTCGGCTGGTAGGGCTTCTGATGCGGGTGCATACCCGCCTGCTTCGGCAGCTTGCTGCCTTTTCTCAGATTGCACGGGGAGCAGGCCGCGACCACGTTCTGCCAGGTCGTCTCGCCGCCATGGGCGCGCGGGATGACATGGTCGAAGGTCAGGTCGTCGGGCGTCCCGCAGTACTGGCATTCGAACTTGTCGCGCAGGAACACGTTGAACCGGGTAAAGGCCGGGTGGCGCGAAGGCTGCACGTAGGTTTTCAGGCACACGACGCTCGGCAGGCGCATCGTGAAACTCGGCGAGGACACCGAATAGTCGTATTCGGCGATGATGTTTACGCGGTCAAGAAATACGGCCTTGATCGCGTCCTGCCAGGACCAAAGCGACAAGGGGTAATAACTCAGCGGCCTGTAGTCAGCATTCAGTACAAGAGCTGGCAGGGCCTGTGGTGAAACAGAAATCGTCAAGGGCTTCTCCTGATCGATTCGGCATCTGCCCTTCTATATTAGGCCTGTTGTTACAGCATTGTGAAGCCGGAATGGAAAAGCGGGAACTATGGATTTTCGCGGGTTCATCCTTCTAGGACCGGCGCGACTTCACGGCGCATTTCCCGCGCGTAATAGGCCCAGAAAAGCCGGGCCGAGACGCCGCGCCAGGGCGACCATTTTTCGGCGATAGCGTCGAGTTCCTGCGGGGTCGGCCGCATGCCGAGCCCGAGCGCATGGGCAACGGCATTCTGAAGCGCGACATCGCCTGATGGGAAGATGTCCGGGTGGCCGCCGCAAAACAGCAGATAGACATCCGCCGTCCAGCGGCCGATGCCCTTGATGGCGGTCAGCTTCCGCGTCGCGGCGGTGGCCTCCATATGGCAGATCGCGTCGAGATCGAGGTCGCCGCGATCGACGCTTTCGGCCGCGCGGCGCAGCGTCTCGGCCTTTGCCCGAGACAGGCCGATTGTGCGGCAGTCCTCGTCGGAAAGGCGAAGCATGTGATGGGGCGTGATGTCGCCCGACGTCTCTTCCAGCCGGCGCCAGATCGCGTCGGCGCTCGCCCGTGACACCATCTGCGCGACGATGATGCCGGCAAGGCCCCGGTAGCCGGGCGGAAGGCGGCGCAGCGGCACGGGGCCAGCCTTGTCGATGACGTTGAAAAGGCGCACATCGACCAGCGCGAGATCGACGAGACCGGCCGCGACATCGGCATCCGTTTTGATCATGTGCAATTGCATCGTCGTGAGCCGCCCTTTTGTTGTCGTGCGCGCCTCGTCATGGCAGAAGACCTCATGCACAATCCTTTGTCAAAACCGCGTGTCTTCCGTTTCGCGCCAAGCCCGAACGGGCTGCTGCATCTCGGCCATGCGCTCTCGGCGATCCTCAACCACGATCTCGCCGCACGCTGCGGCGGCCGGTTCCTGCTGCGCATCGAAGACATCGATCCCGCGCGCTCGCGATCTGAATTCGAAACGGCGATCTATCGGGATCTCGCCTGGCTCGGGCTCGATTGGGAAAAGCCGGTGCGGCGCCAATCGGAGCACCTTGGCTTCTATGCTGCGGCGCTGGAGCGCCTGAAGGCGATGGGTCTGCTTTATCCGGGTTTCTTGAGCCGTGGCGAGGTGAAGGCGCGGGTTGAGGCGCATGAGGCTGATGGCGGCATCTGGCCGCGCGATCCGGATGGGGCGCCGCTCTATCCGACGGAGGAGCGGGGGCTCGACCGGGGAGAGGCGCTGGCATGGATTGCCGGGGGGCGGCAGCATGCCTGGAGGCTCGACATGGACAAGGCGTTGGCGCTTGCGCCTGCCAGCCTGGACTGGTCGGAGGCGGGTGCCGGGCCGGAAGGCGAGACGGGCATTGTTGCGGCCCGGCCGGAACGCTGGGGCGATGTCATCCTGTCGCGGCCGGATGCGCCGGTCAGTTACCATCTCGCCGTGGTGCTCGACGATGCGGAGCAGGGCGTCACGGATGTGGTACGGGGGCAGGACCTTTTTCATGCGACCTCCGTGCACCGGCTGTTGCAGAGCCTGCTCGGCTTGCCGGCGCCGGCCTATCGGCACCATGATCTGGTGCCGGGGCCGGATGGGCGAAAACTCTCCAAGAGCAACCAGGATACCGGCATTGCCGCCTATCGGGAGAAAGGCCTGTCACCGGCCGGCCTTCGCGCCTTGCTCGCGGGCTATGGCTTCGTCTTCCATTGAATCGTCGACGACGGGTGCGGGCTTTTTCACGCCCCTGATCCGGTCGAGGATGATGTGCTTGACGCGGTATTTCAGGAGCGCTGCATTGATTTCGGCCCCGAGGATGAAGATCACGCCGACGATGTAGAGGAAGACCAGCGCGATCATGATCGAGGCGAGGCCGGCATAGGTCGAGACGTAATTGGCAAAGGTGGCGAGATAGGAGGCGAAGGTATAGGCACCGACGCCCCAGGCAAGCAGCGTGAGAAAGATGCCCGGCAGCACGTCGGCGATCTTGCGCCGACCGGCCGGCAGCCAGAGATGGGCGATCAGGAGGCCGATGAACAGAACGAGGATCGTGCCGAACAGGCCCCAGCTTTCCACCCAGGAATAGACATAGGTGAGCCAAGGCAGCCAGTCGCCGGTGGCGCGCACGGCAAGCGGTGCCGCGACGAGCACGATGCTGATGACGGCAAGCGCCAACACGCCGGCGATGACGAAGCCGAGGCTGGCGAGGCGCGTGACATACCAGTAGCGTGTCTCGGCCACCCTATAGGCACGGTTGAGCGAGATGCGCAGCGCCTCCACCCCGTTCGAGGCGAAATAGGCCGCCGCGAGCACGGAGACGGTCAAGAGCCCGCCGCGTGGGATGGTGAGAACGGCGACGACCTCGCGCGAGATGGGCGCGGCGATCGATTCCGGCCAGGTGTCGAAGATCAGGTGCACGGCCGTCTCGGCAAACTGGTCGGCGCCGAGGAAGGAGCCGAGCGCGGTGCCGAAGATCAGGAAGGGGAAGATCGCCAGCAGCGTGGAGAGCGCGACATGGCTGCCCATCGCCCAGCCGTCGTCCTCTGAAAAATGCCAGATCGCATCGAAGACGACCTTGTAGGCAAGGCGGATGGCGGTCGGCATCGGCAATGTCCAGTCCCTTCGCAGCCGTTACGCGACTGCACTCTCATTGTCTGTTGCGGTTGAATATGGGAAACGAAGGCGAATTTGTACAGGAAATGACCATGTCTTCTCCAGAAACCATGCGCAGCATCATCGTCACCGGCTGCTCCTCCGGGATCGGTGCCTATTGCGCCCGCGCGCTGAAGGCCGAGGGCTGGCGGGTGTTTGCCACCGTGCGGCGGGAGGAGGATCTGGCGGGTCTCCAGGCCGACGGCATCGAAGCGCTGCTGATGGATTATACTAGGCCGGATACCATCGCGGTGCTTGCCGAGACGGTTCTTGCGCGCACCGGCGGGGGGCTCGATGCGCTGTTCAACAACGGCGCCTATGGTCAGGCCGGGGCCGTCGAGGATCTGCCGGTCGAGGTGCTGCGCGAACAGTTCGAGACGAATGTCTTCGGCTGGCATGACCTGACGCGGCGGGTCATTCCCGTCATGCGCCGGCAGGGCCATGGTCGCATCGTGCAGTGCTCGTCGATCCTGGGAATCGTGCCCTATCGCTGGCGCGGCGCCTACAATGCCTCGAAATTCGCGCTGGAAGGCCTGTCTTTGACGCTGCGCATGGAGCTCAAGGGCTCGGGCGTGCATGTCAGCCTGATCGAGCCGGGGCCGATCGCCTCTCGCTTCACCGCCAATGCTCTGCATTACATCGAGAAGAACATCGATCTCGAAAACTCGGTGCATGCGGAAGAATATCGCCGGCAGCTCCAGCGCCTGCGCGGCGAATCAAAACCGGCGCGCGGCAAGCTCGGACCGGAGGCGGTGCACGAGGTGTTGCGCCATGCGCTGACGGCGAAGGCGCCGCGGCCGCACTATGTCGTGACGACGCCGGCGAAGCAGGGCGTATTGCTCAAGAAGCTGCTGCCGGCGGGGCTTTTCTATCGCATCATCGGCCGGCTCGGCTGACGCGGCGCGGCGTCGCAGGCTTTTTGCCGCAAAAGACGTGCACTTTGCGTGAAATGCCCTATGTGAATAGGGCTGACAGAAATCAAACCGGATCGTTGGCATGTCTTCCTTCCTCACCTTCATGACCCTGCTCGTCATGGGTCTCGTCGTCATCGTGCTCGTGCGCGGCCTCGTCAACATGGCCAAGGGCGGCAGCGGCAACACATCCAACAAGCTGATGCAGGCGCGTGTCCTGCTGCAGGCCGTCGCCATCGTGCTGATCATGCTGACGCTGTGGATCACCGGCGGCGGGCGCGGCTGATGGTCAAGCTCAACAAGATCTACACGCGCACCGGCGACGACGGCACGACGGGCCTCGTCGCCGGTCCGCGCCGCAAGAAGCACGACCTGCGCGTCGAATCCTACGGCGCGGTCGACGAGACGAATTCCTGCATTGGGCTCGTGCGCCAGCATCTTGCCGATCACCCCGATCTCGACCGGATGATCGTCCGCATCCAGAACGACCTGTTCGATCTCGGTGCCGATCTTGCCACGCCCGAGACCGGCAAAAAGCTCGACTACGAGCCGCTGCGCATCGTACAGTCGCAGGTCGACCGGTTGGAGCAGGAGATCGATACGCTCAATGCCGATCTCGAGCCGCTGCGCTCCTTCGTGCTGCCGGGCGGCACGCCGGCGGCGGCGGCGCTGCATCTGGCGCGCACCGTCGCGCGCCGGGCCGAGCGGCGCATCGTCGCCTTGCAGGAGAGCGAGGGCGAGGCGGTGTCGGCGGCGGCCGTCGCCTATATCAACCGTCTCTCGGATTTCCTCTTCGTCGCCGCGCGCTTCGTGAACGACAAGGGTCGCACGGACATATTGTGGGTTCCGGGGCAGAACAGGTAAGCTCGTCCGCCAAAGGCCTTGGGGAAGGGGATCCATGTTCATACCGCTGCACGACGCGAACGCCCTGAAATACATCAAGGTGCAATATGTCACGATCAGCCTGATCGCGATAAACGTCGTCGTCTGGCTGGTGACGGGGCTCGTTTCGACGCAGGCCTTTTCCGATGCGGCGGTGGTCGGCCTCGGTTATATCCCGGCCGTGGTCTTCGATTTTGCCGATCTCGAGCCCAGCCTCGTGCTGGTGCCGGAGGATGCGACCTACATCACCTATGCCTTCCTGCATGGCGATTTCATGCATCTCGCCTCCAACATGCTCTTCCTCTGGGTGTTCGGCGACAATGTCGAGGATGCGCTGGGGCATTTCCGTTATCTGATCTTCTATCTCCTGTGCGCGGCGGCCGGCGCCCTGGTGCATGGCCTCGTGCAGCCGGATTCCGAGGCGCCGCTGATCGGGGCGTCGGGGGCGATATCAGGCGTGGTGGCCGCCTATTTCCTGCTGCATCCCAAGGTGCGCGTCTGGGTGCTGGTGTTCTTCCGCATTCCCCTGCCGCTGCCAGCGGTCATCCCGCTCGCCTTCTGGATTGCGCAGCAGTTCTACATGCTGGCGGTCAACAGCGATGGCGGTGTGTCCTGGGGCGCTCATGTCGGCGGCATCGTCGCCGGTGCGCTGCTGGTTTTGATACTCAGGCGGCGCGGGGTGCCGCTCTTCGACCGCACGATCGTCACCCCCAAGGCGGTGCGGCATGTGGAGGCGACACCGGTGCCAGCGGAGGAAACCACCGCCCAGTCTTCCGTCCCGCCGACCCATTGGGGGCGGCAATGACGGAAAAATTGACGTGAACGTAAAGGTAATTTATAACGCCTGCGTTTTCACGCGAGGAGGGTCCGTGATGCATTGTATTTGGGGAAAAAACACGTATCGATGTCGCCAATCGACAATCAGGGCGCCCTTGGAAGGCGCATTTTCCCTCGCGAGCATATTGAAGGAAGGAAGCCATGAAGATCTTGGTCCCAGTCAAACGCGTTGTTGATTACAACGTAAAGATCCGCGTGAAGTCGGATG
>CBFGOD010000033.1:0-16860 GCA_965650295.1 uncultured Shinella sp.
GAACCGCAACGGCATCCGTCAGCACATAGAGCCGGCCGTCATGCTCAAAGGATGTGCTGTCGAAGACCTTGACGCGCGTCGTCGGTCGCAGGATGAGCGGTATGATTTTCCGCTCGATTTCCACGCGTTCCAAAGTCTGTTTCTTGCGGTCGACCCGCACGGGCTTGTCGGTCCAGATCGGCTCGTCGGACAAGGGGCCGGATTGCAGCCCCGCCGCCAAGGCCTGAGTGCTGAGCGCGAGAAAGAGAAAAGCCGTAAGGAGGGCCTGATTGATCACGCTGCGCCTTGCTGTTGAAACCGCCATCATCTGCGCTCATTCGGCCGGAGCTTGCGCGGTGCTACCCGGCACATCAAGCCGTTCGGCAAAATTTTCCCGCAGCGGCAGCCAGCGGCTGCGGTCGAAATAATCCGGCAGATAGGAGCCGCGATCGCGCGTGCGGTCGGGCGTGACGATGAAATTGTAGCGCGGCGTCTCGCTGAACTCCTTCTTGAGGAGGATGCGGTTGCCGAAGCGGATGATGTCGAACTCCTTCAGCGCGCGTATATCCGTGAAGATTTCCGGCGCATCCTCCCAGCGCACCTCGTCGAGGAAAACGCGGATCGCGGCGATGACGGCGTCTGTCACGGCATCCTGCGTCGTCTTGTCCTCGATGTTCAGCTTGATGCGGAAGGAGGATATGCGCGCTTCCGCGTTGCCTTTGATCGACAGGAAAGCGGAGGAGGGCGCCGCTGTGCCTGCGTCCGTGCGGGTGAATTCGCGGTAGGATTGGCATTCCCAGCTCTGCTTGTCGAAGATGCCGGCCTTCCAGCCGGAATTGGCGAAACCGGCGCGACGCAGCGCCTCACAGAGCGTTTCGGGCGCCTTGCGGATCGTGCGGACGAATTTCGTCTGCATGGGCGTGACGGGGACGAGGAGGCGTTCGGAGATGAGACCCTTGGGGCGGGGCATGCGGTTGCCCTTGAGATCATAGGGGCGAAGCGCGCGCGCCTCCGGCGTTGCCTTGATCGGCGCATAGCCGAAGCGGGCGAGCAGCAGGTTCAGATTGCGGTAGTCGTTGGCAAGCAGCACCGTTGCGCCGATCGCCCCGAGCAGCACGGCCGCAAAAAGCCCGAAGACGACCAACCCGGATCTGCCTTGCTTTCGCTGCGTCATGCCGACCCGCGCCGTTGCCCGTGCTGTACGGTCGATACCGGGCCTTCTGGCAAAGGCAGGGCCAAAGCCCGCGGGATCAGCCGATCTCCCGCTCCTGATAGGCTACAACCAGGGTGCCTGCAAGCGCGAGCGGCCAGGCAAGGCAAAGGAGCAGGCCGAGCGCGCGGTCCATGTCCCATCGGCCGCCATTCTCCTCGCCTTCGCGCAGGCTGCAATCGATGAAGCGCAGCGCGATGAAGGTATAGCCAGCCATGAGCAACGCGGTCAGCGTCATTCTTCCAGATCCCGTTTCAGGAAAGCGGAAAGCCTTTTTGAGGCATCCGGCTCCGTCGCGCATGATCTCGCTCCGGAACATCTCCCATATGAACCAAAGTGTGACACTTTTTGCCCGCTTCGCCAATAGAAACCTATTGATGCCCGATCAGGTACTTTCGGAGATGCGGGTGCAAAGCAGGTGCTCATGCAGCCGCAGTACGGCGGGAGGCGCGGTGCGGAATTTCGGCAGGCCGAGGTGATAGCCGTAACCGGTCGGGAGGCTGGTCCGGCCGAGCTGCACGAGGGTGCCTTTGCCCAGCTGATCCGCGATGAGGCCGAGGCTGCCGAGCGCCACGCCATCGCCGCCGAGTGCCGCATCGATAGAGAGCGCATAGGTGGAGAAGGTGAGGTGCGGGCGCGGTGGCGGCACGCGCCGAAAGGCCTCCGGCGCCACGCGCTCCAGCCAGGGGCGGAAGGAAATCCAGTTGGCGTTGAAGCGCTCGTAGTCGATGAGGTCGAGGTTGCCGAGGTCCATGGGGCTGACGGCGGCCGCATCGAGCCCCTTGCGGGCGATGTAATCGGGTGCGGCGACGGGCGCCAGTTCTTCCGCCACCAGCAGTGTCAGATCCCAGCGCGGATGCTCGCCCGCCGAATAGAGGATCACGAGATCGTTGTTTTCGGAGGCGAGATCGGCCGGGCTGTCGGATGTGGTGAGGCGGATGGCGATATCGGGATTGTCGCGGGAAAAATCCCGCAGGCGCTTTCCAAGCCACAGATGGGAGACCGAGCCCGAGGCGGCGAGCGCGATGCTCGGCCCGGCGCCGGTGCGAAAGGGTTCCAGGCTTTCCTCGAGATAATCGAGCGAGGCGCGCACGCGCTGGAACAGCTTTTCGCCGCGCGGCGTCAGCGTCAGGTTCTTGCCCTGGCGGGTGAAGAGCGGCGCGCCGAGATGATCCTCCAGCCCCTTGATGCGGCGGCTGACGGCGGCCTGGGTGATGTTCAGCTCCCGTCCGGCACGGGAAAAGTTCATGTGCCGGCAGGCAGCGTCGAAGACGCGGAAGGCTTCCAGCGGTATATGGGCGAGCATCGTTGCTTTCATAATCTGAAGTTATCAAAAATCCTGAAAAATCCAAGGATTTGAAAATCTGACATTGTGATGCACGGTCTCGAAAATCATTTCCGGGGAACTTCCGTGACATTCGCGACCTCATTCGTACCCGACATCCGTTTCGGCGAAGGCGTTCATGCCAGCATCGCCTCCTCCGCCGGCGCGCTGGAAGCCCGGAGCGCGCTCGTCGTCATCGACGGCTTTCTCGCCGCAAACGGACTGGGCGAGCGTCTTGCCGCCCAGTTCGCAGCGGAAGGGATTGCGGCGGAGTTTTTCTCCGGCTTTGCCGGGGAACCGAAACTTGCGCATGTCGAGGCGGCAAGCAGTGCTGCGCGGGGAAAAGACCTCGTCGTCGGCATCGGTGGTGGTTCGGCACTGGACATCGCCAAGATCGCGGCCTGTGTCGCGGCGGCCGATAACGACCCCATGCACTATGCGCTGGCCGCCAATCCGCTGCCGAAGAAACCTCTGAAGAAGATCATGGTGCCGACGACGGCGGGAACGGGTTCGGAAACCTCCGCGACGACGATCTTCGCCGGGCCGGAAGGCAAGAAACTCTGGATCTGGGGGCCGGAGACCAAAGCGGATCTCGTGCTGCTCGATCCGGCGCTGACCGTGACCTTGCCGGCCAACCTGACGGCCTGGTGCGGCCTCGATGCCTTCGTGCATGCCTTCGAGGCGGCGACCAACCGCAACGCCCACGCCGGTGCTGCGCTCTATGCGCATGCGGCGCTCGCCCTGCTGACGGAAGCGCTGGAGACGGCGGTGAAGAACCCGGCGGATATCGCGGCGCGCGGCAAGGTGCTGCTCGGCTCCTGTTATGCCGGTGTGGCCATCGACAATTGCGGCACGGCGATCGCCCACAATATCAGCCACGCGCTCGCCGGCCTTGCACCCGTGCACCACGGGCTTGCAACGGCGCTGGGCTTCGAGGCGACACTGGCCTGGCTTGCCGAGGCCGATACGGCCGAACTTACGGCCGCGGCGCGCGCTTGCGGTCTTTCCGATCCGGCGCTGCTGCCGGGTTTCGTCAGCGATCTCATGGACCGCTGCGGCATTGTTCGCGCACTGCCCAGGGCCTTTGCCGATTTTTCCGCCGAAGATCTCGCCCGCGAAATGCGCGCGCCGGAAAACCAGCCGATGCGCCGCGCGACGATCCGCGAGGTCTCGGATGCCGATATCGACAATATCGCCGCCACGATGATGGTGCTGCCCCGCACGCTTTGAGGATCCGCCATGACCGAACAGTATAGCCGCGCCTATTGGGAACAGCGCCTCGCCGGCCTCTCGCTGGCGCGCGGGCATTTCATCGACGGCAAGACCGTGCCCGCGGCCTCCGGCCGCACCTTTACCCGCACGCGGCCGATGGACGGCCAGCCCGGCGCGGTGCTGGCCCGCGGTGATGCCGCTGATGTCGATACGGCCGTGGCTTCGGCCCGCAAGGCCTTTGCCAGCGGTATCTGGCGGGCCAGGGATCCGCTGGAGAAGAAGAAGGTCATGTTGCGCTGGGCGGAGCTGATCCGGGCGCATGGCGAAGAATTGGCGCTTCTGGAAACGCTCGATGTCGGCAAGCCGGTGCAGGCGTCGCTCGGTGTCGATGTGCGGCTCTGCGCCGATGGCATCCAGTATTACGGCGAGATGATCGACAAACTCTACGACGAGATCGCGCCGACGGGGCCGAAGGCCCGCGCGCTGGTGCGCAAGGTGCCGCTCGGCGTCGTCGCGGCAATCACGCCGTGGAACTATCCGATGATCATCGATGCCTGGAAGCTGGGGCCGGCGATTGCCGCAGGCAATTCCGTCGTGCTGAAGCCGGCGGAGCAGTCCTCGCTTTCCGCATTGAAGCTTGCGGAACTCGCCGTCGAGGCCGGGCTTCCGGCCGGCGTCTTCAATGTCGTCACCGGCTTTGGCGAAGAGGTCGGCAAGCCGCTGGCGCTGCATATGGATGTCGACATGGTCGCCTTCACCGGCTCGACGGAGGTCGGCAAGCTGATCATGGGCTATGCGGCGCAATCGAACCTCAAGCGCGTGGCCCTGGAGCTGGGCGGCAAGTCGCCGCTCGTCGTGTTCGAGGATGCGGATCTCGACGCGGCAGCCAGTGCGGCCGCCTGGGGCTGCTTCTACAATTCCGGCGAGACCTGCCATGCCGCCACGCGTCTCGTCGTGCAGCGCTCGGTACAGGATGCCCTCATCGCGAAGATCGAGGCGGTGGTGAAGCGCGAGATCGCGCTCGCGCACCCCTTCGAGCCCGCCGCACAGATCGGCGCGTTGATCGAGGCGGAGCATATGGAGAAGGTGCTCGGGCTGATCGAGGCGGGCGAGAAGGACGGCGGCCGCCGGGCCTTCGGGGCGGAGCGGGTTCTGTCGGAAACGGGGGGCTATTACGTGTCGCCCGGTGTGATCACCGATGTGACGAACGACATGCGCATCGCGCGGCAGGAGATTTTCGGCCCGGTTCTCGCGGCCATCGGTTTCGACACCGAGGAGGAAGCGCTGGCGATTGCCAATGACACGATCTACGGCCTGGCCGGCGCGGTGTTCACGCGCGACATGGACCGCGCGCATCGCTTCTCCGAAGCCATCCATGCCGGCACGGTCTGGATCAACACCTATGACATGTCGAATTTCGCGACGCCCTTCGGCGGCTTCAAGCAATCCGGTTTCGGCCGCGACCGCTCGGTGCACGCGATCGACAAATACTGCGACTATAAGACGATCTGGCAGCAGTTCGGCTGAGGTTTAACGGGGAGGGGACAATGAGCAAGATCGTTTCCATCGAGATCAGCCATCACCGGTTGCTGCTCGATCCGCCGTTCAAGGCCAGCTGGGATGGCCGCCCGCGCCGGCAGTTCGATGCGACGATCGTGCGGGTGCGGGATGACGAGGGGCGCGAGGGCATCGGTTCCGGCGACCTGATGAAGGGGTTCGAAGGCCACGAGGACCTGTTCATCGGCCAGGATCCGCGCCATCTCGAACGCCACTACGAGGTTCTGTCGCATATCAATTTCCACTACGGCCGCTGCTGGCCGCTCGATCTCGCTCTGTGGGATCTCGCCGGCAAGGTGACGGGTGAGCCGGTCTGGCGCATGCTGGGCGGGCGCGCCGATCGCGTGCGGCTCTATGCCTCCTCCGGCGTGCTGCGCGATCCCGCCGCCATGGCCGATCAGGCCGAGCGCTATATCGCCGAGGGGTTTCCGGCAATGAAGGTGCGCTTCTCCTCCTCCGCTGGCGGGCGCAATGGCTGGCGCGACGACGTGAAGGCGCTGGAGGCTATCCGCGGCCGCGTCGGCGACCGGCTGGAGTTGATGGTCGATTGCAATCAGGGTTGGCGCATGCCCTGGGACACGACGCTGCCCTGGACCTTCAAGGATGCGCTGGTCGTCGCGCGCGAGTTGGAGCGGCTCGGCATCTACTGGATGGAGGAGCCGTTGCACCGCTCCGACCGCAAGGGCATGAAGGCCCTGAAGGAGGCGACGGATATCCGCATCGCCGGCGGCGAGATGACCCGCGAACTCTATGAATTCCGCGATATCATCGAGGAGCGGGCGTTCGACGTCATCCAGCCGGATGTGGCCTTGGTCGGCGGCATCACCGGCTGCCGGCGGCTCGCTTTCCAGGCGCGTGAGGCGGGCGTCACCTTCACTCCACATTCCTGGACGAACGGCATCGGCGTGCTGGCCAATGCCCATCTGACCGCCGGCGCCGGCGACGCACCTTTCCTCGAATATCCCTACGATGCGCCGGAATGGAGCGAGGAGCGCCGTGATTATCCGCTTGCGGCACCCCTGCGGCACGAGAACGGCTGGCTGCTGCTCGGCGAGGCGCCGGGGCTCGGCATCGTACTCGATGAGGACAGGCTGAAGGCGACGCGCATCGGCTGAGACGCTTCGCCCTCTTGACATCCGCCCCGTGGAGGCCGACTTCACGGGGATATGGACGCGAAGGAGAACGCCATGAGCGAGGCAGCCCGCACGACGATCGACCAGGCGGAAGTCGACCGCTTTTCGGCGATGGCCGCCGAGTGGTGGGACCCGACCGGCAAGTTCCGCCCGCTGCACAAGTTCAATCCTGTCCGGCTCACCTATATCCGCGACATGGTCTGCGGCCAGTTCGGCCGCGATCCCAAGGCGCATCGCCCGCTGGAAGGCCTGCGCATCCTCGATATTGGCTGCGGTGGCGGCCTGCTTTCCGAGCCGATGGCGCGCATGGGAGCCGACGTGCTCGGCGCGGATGCCTCCGAAAAGAACATCGGCATCGCCAAGACGCATGCGGCCGGCAGCGGCGTTTCCGTCGATTATCGCGCGGTGACGGCGGAAGCGCTGGCCGAGGCCGGCGAGAGTTTTGATGTCGTGCTCAACATGGAAGTGGTGGAACACGTCTCCGACGTCGATTTCTTTCTCACCACCTGCGCCTCCATGGTGCGCCCCGGCGGCATGACCTTCGTCGCCACGATCAACCGCACGATGAAGGCGGCGGCACTGGCGATCTTCGCCGCGGAAAACGTGCTGCGCTGGCTGCCGCGCGGCACGCATCAATATGAAAAGCTGGTGCGTCCGGAAGAGATCGAGAAGCCGCTCAACGCCTCCGGCTTGACGGTGACGGACCGTACCGGCGTGTTCTTCAATCCGCTGTTGAACCAGTGGAACCTGTCGAAGGATATGGACGTGAACTACATGCTGGTGGCGCGGCGCGCCTCAGCCTGATCAGGCTTTCAGCGTCTTCACGATATCCAGCAGGTCCTGTTGTCCGGAGGCATTGCGGCCGGCAATGGCCTTTACATGCTCCCGGTCGATGACGGTGGCCTGGCCATCGGGACAGAACGGTGCCTTGAAGGTGAAGGCGCGGGGTGTCGGGCCGTTGTCGTGGAGGAATTCCAGTCGTTCGGCGCCATCGGCCCAGGCTGGCCGTGACCGTTCCGGCACCCACCACAAGACGAGCGAGGGCCATGCCTGGGGCTGATTCCAGTTGCGCGCATGTTTCAGCGCGTCGGCATGCACGCCGTTATAGGTGAAGGCCATGAGAGCCTCGATGCTCGCCCAGAGCGACAGCGAAGCGGGCGCGTCGTCGAAGCCGCTGCCTGTGATGAAGCATGGATGTACCTTTGGCCCCCAGCTTCGCGGCCCGGGAACGCCGAGATAACCCGACCGGCCGACAAAACCCTCTGCCCGGCGTGCCGCCTCGAAATTGAACGGTTCGCGCAAGCGAAATCCTTCGACGCGCGGGCTCTCGAAGTCATCGACATGAAGGCCGAAATTGTAGATGGCGAGGTGGTGGCCGCGCATCAATTGGTGTCGTCGGGCAGGACGGGCAGTGGTGCTATTTCGACGCCCTCGTCCAGCAGGTCGCGCACTTCTTCCGCAGAGGCCTTGCCGATCAGGCCACGCTGTTCGGTCTCGCCATAATGGATCTTGCGGGCCTCTTCCGGGAAACGCTCGCCGACATCTTCGGAATTCGCGCGGATGGTCGTGACGATCTCGCGCAGCTTGTTCATCATTTCCTTCTGGCCGGCCTGCATGACCATTTCCTGCCGCTTTTCCTTCTTGCGCGCGGTGGAAACGGAGGGCGCCATCAAACGCTTGGCGACATGCGGCGAGTTGCAGGTCGGACAGGTGACGAGCGCCATCGTCTGCTGGCGGTCGAAATCACTGGCCGAACCGAACCAGCCTTCGAAGGCATGGCCGTTGTCGCAGGAGAGTTCGTAGCGGATCACGCGGCGACACCTCCCTTCGCGGGTGCGCCCGAGACGTCGAGTGTGAAAACGCGTCCATTGCGCAGATTGGGGATCTTGTCGTGGGCTGCCTTGACGGCGGCGATGTCCACTTCAGCCAGAACGACGGCATCGCCGGTGCCGCCGGCCGAGGCCAGAACGCGACCCCAGGGGTCGATGATCATGGAATGGCCGAAGGTCTCGCGGCCGTCCTCATGCACGCCCGCCTGCGCGGCGGCGATGACATAGACGCCGTTCTCGATGGCGCGGGCGCGCAGCAGGATTTCCCAATGCGCCTCGCCCGTCTGGCGGGTGAAGGCGGCGGGCACGGAGATGATCTCGGCGCCGGCCTGCGCCTGCGTCTTGAAGAGTTCGGGGAAGCGCACGTCGTAGCAGATGGCGAAGCCGAGCTTGGCGAAGGGCAGGTCCGCCATGCGGGCGACCGCGCCGGGCGAATAGACCGCGCTTTCGCGCCAGCTCTCGCCATTGTCGAGATCGACATCGAACATGTGGATCTTGTCGTAGCTGCAGATCTTCGCGCCGTCGGGGCCGAAGAGGAAGCCGCGGTTGGCGACCTTGCCGTCCGCAAGCGCGATGGCCGTGGAGCCGATGTGGACGTGGATGCCGAGTTCGGCGGCAAGCTCTGCGGCTGCGGCGACGACGAGATCGTCATCCTCGCTGCGCAGGATGGCACGTAGGCCCGCGCGGTCGCGTTGTAGCGCGCCGGTCATTTCCGGCGTCTGGACATAGACGGCGCCCTTGGCTGCCGCCTCGCGCACGAGCCGCCGCATCGTCTCCACGTTGCGGACGGGGTCGGTCCCGGAGCACATCTGGAGGGCGGCGATCGTGACGGTCATATCCTGTCCTTTCAGGCGGCCAGCAGGGCGTCGAGTTCGCCGGCGCGTTCCAGCGCATGCAGGTCGTCGCAGCCGCCGACATGGCGGTCGTTGATGAAGATCTGCGGGAAGGTGTTGCGGCCGTTGGCGCGCGTAATCATTTCCTGGCGGATCTCGGGCGCGTAGGTTGCGTCATGCTCCTCGAAGGTTACGCCCTTCGTCTCCAGGAGTTTTTTCGCGGCACTGCAATAGCCGCAGAATTGACGCGTGTAGATCACGACCGAAGACATGTTTTCCGCTCCAAGGCTTGAAAAATCATCTTTTTATATAGGTCCGGGAAGCGCTCTTGCAAAGGTCAAAACGGTGACATCCGCAACCCCGGCGCGCTTCAATGTGCGGGTAACGGCCGAAACGGTGGCGCCCGTCGTATAGACATCGTCGACCAGCACGACGCGGCGGCCGAAAAGCTTTTCTCGCCCCTCGGACGTGATGGCGAAGGCGCCGCGCACATTCTCCTCGCGTGCCCGCGGGCCAAGCCCGATCTGGCGGCGGGTGCGTTTCGTGCGCCTGATGGCATCGAAGAGAACGGGCGTGCCGGAGGCGACCGCGAGCGCGCGGGACAGTTCCGCCGCCTGGTTGAACTTGCGCCAGACCAGACGAAAGCGATGAAGCGGCACGGGCAGGATGAAATCGGCCGCCTCGACCGCGCCATCGCCGGCGCGCAGCATCCATCCGGCCATCATCGGCGCGAGGTCCGTGCGGTCGCGGTATTTCAACGCGTGTACGAGCACGCGGGCGAGGTCGTCATAGAGCGCGACCGAGCGCAGGCGATCGAAGGGCGGCGGGTTGGCGATGGCATCGGCGCTGAGGATGCCAGGGCCGAGATCGTGCGAGAAGGGTGTGCCGAGCACCTCGCAATAGGGCCGCTCGATGAAGGCAAGCCTGGACCAGCATGTCGGACAGAGGCTCGCCTTGCTGCCATTGATGACGCCGCAGCCGGCGCAGGCGGGCGGATAGACGAGGTCGAGGGCGGCTCCGGCAAGGCTGCGCAGCCGGCGGGTAAAAACCTGCCGGAGCGGAACTGCCGGCACTGTCTCAGCCTCGATGTCGCCCATACGGTTGACATTAGCGGCCCTTAGCGGCCAAAGCGAAGGAAATTCGAAAGGGACACTGTTCATGGAAACGCTGTTCGACCACGCCCTCATCGACACCAACCGCCGCCGCGCCCTCGCCGGCGGGCCGGCCGACTTTCTGCTCGACATCGTGGCGCAGGAACTGGCGGAGCGCCTCAGCGTCATCGACCGCCGCTTCGAGCGGGCCGTCGAGCTGCATGGCCATACCGGTGCGGCCGCCCGCGCCCTTGCGGCGACCGGCAAGGTGGACGGCCTCGAACGCGTCGAAAGCGATGCGGATTTCGCCGCACCCGGCGAAGCCCTGACGGTTTCACCGCTTGAAACCGTGCCGCTCGAACCGCAATCGGTCAATCTCATCGTCTCGCCGCTCGCGCTGCACCTGACCAACGATACGCCCGGCGTCTTCGTGCAGATCCGCCGGGCGCTGAAGCCGGACGGACTGTTCCTCGCCGCCATTCCCGGTAGCGGGACCTTGCAGGAACTGCGTGAGGTGCTCTTGGCGGCCGAAAGCGAAGCGACCGGCGGGGCGAGCCCGCGGGTCATTCCCTTTCCGGATGTGCGCGATGTCGGGGCGCTCCTGCAGCGCGGCGGGTTTGCGCTGCCCGTCACGGACAAGGAGACCTATACGGTCCGCTACGATTCGATCTTCCCGCTGATGAAGGACCTGCGCGCGATGGGCATGGCCAATCCGCTGGCAGGCCGCAGCCGGCGCCCGCTGACGCGCGGCATTCTCCTGCGCGCGGCCGAGCTTTATGCGGAGCGCTTTTCCGATCCGGACGGGCGCATCCGGGCAAGTTTTTCGATCATCTACGTATCCGGCTGGGCGCCGCACGAAAGCCAGCAGAAACCGCTGAAGCCGGGCTCTGCGAAGATGCGTCTTGCCGATGCGCTGAAGCCGGGCCGGGATTGAAATCTTCGGATGTCGATGATGCGGATGGGTGTGCCGGGGATTATTTGAAGCTTGCCGCGACGGCGTCGAAGACGATCTTGAGATTGTCGCCGACGAGGCTGAGGCTGCCGATGATCGCGGCGACGACGAGCGTCGCGATCAGGCCGTATTCGATTGCCGTTGCGCCGTCACGGGCGGTGAGAAAGGATTTCAGCAGTCTCCGCACCATTCCCGTTCTCCGTGCACTCGGGGCACTTCGTCTTGCTTCAGCAGCCGTTGCCGCGGCCGTTGTCATCGATGATGCAAACGGCGCCGGGCATTTCCTGCAGGACGCTGCGGCGTACCGTATAGCGCTTGCCGGTTTCCGACGGGATCGATCCCGTCGAGATCATGTCGAACTCATCAGGCACGTTGGCCATCATGCGCTTGTCGGACTTGGCCGAGAGGACCGGGGTCAGGACGAGAGCAAGGGCGATCACGGCCGTGCCGAACAGCAGAGCAAGATTGAGCGCGCCGGTCCGGGTATCGCCGGCCGGCGTGTAGTCCTTCTCCTGAACGGCTTTCCAGAAGTCTTCGTCACGCATAACAGGTCTCGTAAGCATTCATTGCAACGTTAAGCCCAATCTTTGAACGACGGTGCTAAATGATTGCTTAACGAGAACTGAAAAATTGAGGGTAAATCCCTGCCGGATGCCGGATTGCCAGCATTTTATGTGGATGACGCCTGTCCTGAAACGGTCAGAGCAGATCCATGAGGAAGGGGATGAGCGGCTCGTCCGCCGGCGGCATCGGATAATCCCGCAGCGCTTTCGGGCGGACCCACTTGACGGCCTGTCCCTCGCGCCCATGCGCCGTGCCTTCGAAACGGCGGCAGACATAGAGCGGCATCAGCAGATGGAAGTCGTCATAAGTGTGGCTGGCGAAGGTAAGCGGCGCCAGGCATGGGATCTTCGTGGTGATGCCGAGTTCCTCGTCCAATTCGCGGATCAGCGTTTCCTCGGGCGTCTCGCCCGGCTCGACCTTGCCGCCGGGAAACTCCCAGAGACCGGCGAGCGATTTACCCTCGGGACGCTGTGCGAGCAGGATGCGGCCGTCGGCATCGACCAGCGCGCAGGCGGCGACGAGCAGGATGCGGCGCGGTTTTACGGTCATCTCGGTCATGCCGCGTTCGGCCCCCGGTAGCTGTAGCGATAGACGTCGTTGAAACCGGCACGGCGATAAAGCGCGATGGCGGCTGCATTGTCCGCCTCCACCTGCACCCAGGCCTGGCGCGCACCCTTGAGCTTGGCCCAGCGAAGGGCCGCATGCAGCACGGCGGTGCCGGTGCCCCGGCCGCGGCGCTCGGCAGCGACGCCGAGCTGGAGAATTCCGGCGAGGTCGTTGTCCTGCACGGCGAGGGTCACCGCCGTCGGGCCGAAATCCGTGTCCTCGAAGATGAACAGGCCGACCTCCGGCTTGATGGCATTGATGATTTCGGTGAGGCCGGGCTTGAGCGCCGGATCGTCGCCGGCAACGCGGATGCGGGCATCGACGAAACGGCCGATATCGCGGCTCGGCAGGTGATCGACGCCTTCTTCGCGGGGAAGATCGGCAAGGTTCGCCGTCATGACGATCGTATGGCCGACATCGGCCCAGCCGGCGTCATCCATGAAGGCGATCAGCTGCGGCGGTGTCAGCGGCGTCTGGCGCACGAGCAGCGGGCGGCCATAGTCGGAAAACCGCTTGGCGGCCTTCTCCAGCCGGATGCCGATATCCCTGATATCGGAGGGATCGAGCGGGTTGACGGAATTCAGCCGGCGCGATGGATGACCGGCGGTCAGGCGGAAGAGCCAGCTGCCGTCATATTGGGCGGTGGCCGCTGGCCAGGCGCGAAAACCGACGGCCTCGAGCCGCCGGACTTTGGGAAGGTCGCTCATCGTCTTTTGTCCGGAAGGGGTCACGCTGTCCGGGCCTTTTCTTTCTCACAGTTCCGGAAACTGCGGTGCAGGTCTTGAAGGAGTGCTTAGCTGCGATAGTCGCCGTTGATCTCGATATATTCCTTGGTGAGATCGCAGGTCCAGACCGTCGCCCGGCCATTGCCGAGACCGATCTCGACGCGGACGGCAATGTCTTCCTGCTTCATCACGGCCGTTGCGGCGGCCTCGGAATAGGCGGGATCGCGCTCGCCATCGACGGCAACGCGCACGTCGCCGAACCAGATGGAGAGCCGGTCGCGATCTGCCATTTCGCCGGACTTGCCGACGGCCATGACGACGCGGCCCCAATTGGCATCCTCGCCGGCGACGGCGGTCTTGACCAGCGGGGAATTGGCGATCGACAGCGCGATGCGCTTGGCAGCGGCGTCGTTTTCAGCGCCTTCGACAGTGACGGCGACCATCTTGCGCGCGCCTTCGCCGTCGCGAACGATCTGAAGTGCGAGATCGTGCAGGAGATCGTTGAGTGCGGCGCGGAAGCCGTCGAGCGATGCGTCATCCGCCGTGACCGGTGCCTGGCCGTCGGCGGCCCCCGTGGCAAACAGCATCAGCGTGTCGGATGTCGAGGTGTCGCTGTCGACGGTGACGGAATTGAAGGTCGGATCGACGCCGGCCGACAGCAGCGATTGCAGCACGGGCGCGGGAATGGCGGCATCCGTGACGACGAAGGAGAGCATGGTCGCCATATCGGGCGCGATCATGCCGGCACCCTTGGCGATGCCGTTGATGCGCACGGTCACGCCGCCAAGCTCGGCGGTGCGGGTGGCGACCTTCGGATAGGTATCCGTCGTCATGATCGCCTTGGCGGCCTCGAACCAGAAGTCCTCGATGCCGTCGGCGGCGAGACCATCGAGCACGCCGGAAAATTTCGTGGCATCCAGCGGTTCGCCGATCACGCCCGTCGAAGCGAGGAAGACTTCGCTTTCCTTGCAGCCGATGGCCTTGGCGGTGGCTTCCGCCGTCATTTGGGTCGATTCGCGGCCCTTGCGGCCGGTGAAGGCATTGGCATTGCCGGAATTGACGACCACGGCGCGGGCAACGCCGCCGGGCAGGTTGGCGCGGCACAAATCGACCGGGGCGGAGGGGCACTTGGAGCGGGTGAAGACGCCGGCCACGGTCGCGGGACGGTCGAACACCATCATCAACACGTCGGTACGGCTCTTGTACTTGATCCCGGCGGCGGCGGTTGCCATGCGCACGCCGCGAACGGGCGGCATTTCGGCATAGGTCTTCGGAGCGAGCGGGGAGATGGAACCGGACATGCGTGCTTTCCTGTGTGGAGAATGGCCGGGCTAAAGCCGGTCCGGCCTCGGTGAAGAAAGGCCCGGCGCGAACGCCGGGCCATGGATCGTTACTGCTGGCCTTCGGTGGTGGCCGGGGCGGCTTCGCCTTCACCCGCGGCTTCCTGCTTGTTGACCGCGTCATAGGCGGTCTTCAGCGCGGTGTCCTGGATGTCGACCGGGGCTGCAGCCTTGGCCTTTGCGAGGAGTTCAAGATACTTGTCGCGCATGACGAGCTGACGAACCTGCGGCTCGACCTGATCAAGTGCCGGGGGCTGCTGCTTGCGCTTGTCTTCGATCTTGATCACGTGGAAGCCGAACTGAGTCTTTACCGGTTCCTTGGAATAGGCGCCCTTTTCCAGGGCGAAGGCGGCCGCTTCGAATTCCGGAACCATGCGGCCCTTGCCGAAATAGCCGAGGTCGCCGCCTTCCGACTTGTTCGGATCGGTCGACTTTTCCTTGGCGATCTCGATGAAGTCCTTGCCGGCATCGAGGTCCTTGATGATCGCCTTGGCCTCTTCCTCGGTCTTGACGAGGATGTGGCGCGCGCGGATTTCGTCTTCCGGCTTGATGGCGGCGATTTCCTTTTCGTAGCGCGCTTTCACTTCATCCGGTGTCACGGCGTCGACAACATGCTTCTTGAAATAGGCATTGTGCAGCTCGCGGTCCGTGAGGAAGGCGAGACGCTGCTTGAAGTCGGCATCGTCCTTCAGGCCTTCCTTGTCGGCATCCGCGGCAAGCAGCTTGACGTCGATGATCGAGGACAGGGCGGCAACGCGCTTCTGCTCGTCCGGCAGGTTGGCAAGCTGCGGGTCAAGGCCGGCAATGGCCAGCTTCAGTTCCGACTCGTGAATCTCGGTACCGCCGACCTTGGCGATGACAGGATCGGCGGCAGCGTCTTGCGCACGGGCGCCGGCCGTTGCAGCGGCAATCGCGATGACGGCGACTGCTGCGAGCTTGCTGTACTTGAACATAATCGATGAGACCTTTCACATCCTCGCCGGAATCGGGAGATATCCGGTGCCAGGGGCCTCAACACCACCAGAATGTGGCAGTTGTGCAACCGCCTGAGCCGTTGACATCATTCGACCCCCCTCTTATCTGTCACGCAATCCCGCGTCCAGAACAGTTTCCGGGCGTTTCACGGCTTTGCGCGCAAATAAACGTGCGACCTGTCACGCGCCGGGCGCCATAAAGAAAGGACCATCCTGATGGTCAGCCTCGGCGGCATTGCCCGCAAGTTGTTCGGTTCCTCGAACGATCGCCGCGTCCGTTCCTACAAGCCGCGCGTCGACGCCATCAATGCGCTGGAGCCTGAAATCAAGGCATTGTCCGACGAAGCCCTGCGCGCCAAGACGGTGGAATTCCGCGAACAGCTCGCCAGCGGCAAGACGCTCGACGACATTCTGGTGCCGGCCTTCGCGGTTGCCCGCGAGGCGGCATTCCGTGTCCTGGGGCTGCGCCCCTTCGACGTCCAGCTGATCGGCGGCATGATCCTGCACGAGAAGTCGATCGCCGAAATGAAGACCGGTGAAGGCAAGACGCTCGTCGCGACGCTGCCCGTCTATCTCAATGCGCTTGCCGGCAAGGGCGTGCATGTCGTGACGGTCAACGACTATCTCGCCAGCCGCGACAGCGCCCAGATGGGCCGGATCTACGGCTTCCTCGGCCTGACCACCGGCGTCATCGTGCATGGCCTCGACGACGACCAGCGCCGCGCCGCCTATGCCTCCGACATCACCTACGCGACGAACAACGAACTCGGCTTCGATTATCTGCGCGACAACATGAAGTATGAGCGCGGCCAGATGGTGCAGCGCGGCCACTTCTTCGCCATCGTCGACGAAGTCGACTCGATTCTGGTCGACGAAGCGCGCACGCCGCTGATCATTTCCGGTCCGCTCGACGACCGCTCGGATCTTTACACGACCATCGACGCCTATATTCCCCTGCTGGATGAAGGCGATTACGAAATCGACGAGAAGCAGCGTTCGGCCAACTTCTCCGAAGTCGGCACGGAGAAGCTCGAGGGCTTGCTGCGTCAGGCGGGTCTTCTCAAGGGCGAATCGCTCTACGACGTCGAGAACGTCGCGATCGTCCACCACATCAACAACGCGCTGAAGGCTCACAAGCGCTTCACCCGCGACAAGGACTACATCGTCCGCAACGACGAGATCGTCATCATCGACGAATTCACCGGCCGCATGATGCCGGGCCGCCGCTATTCGGAAGGCCAGCACCAGGCGCTCGAAGCCAAGGAAAAGGTGACGATCCAGCCGGAAAACCAGACGCTGGCCTCGATCACCTTCCAGAATTATTTCCGCATGTATTCCAAGCTCGGCGGCATGACCGGTACGGCCTCCACGGAAGCGGAGGAATTCGGCAACATCTACGGCCTCGAAGTCGTGGAAGTGCCGACCAACCTGCCGATCCAGCGCCTTGACGAGGACGACGAGGTCTACCGGACGGTCGAGGAGAAGTACAAGCCGATCATCCAGGAGATCAAGGATGCCCGCGAGAAGGGCC
>CBFGOD010000034.1:0-16561 GCA_965650295.1 uncultured Shinella sp.
TGTCGCATGCCTGGGCTGTCACCGTCACCGGCGCGCCGAAGCTCTGGGCCATGCGCTTCATCGAGGCGCATGAGAAGAGCCCGCGCGCATGGTATGGTGGAGCGATCGGCATGGTCGGCTTCAATGGCGACATGAACACCGGCCTGACGCTGCGCACCATCCGCATCAAGGACGGCATTGCCGAGGTGCGCGCCGGCGCGACCCTGCTTTACGATTCCAACCCGGATGAAGAAGAAGCCGAAACCGAACTGAAGGCCTCCGCCATGATCGCAGCCATTCGCGACGCCAAGTCCGGCAACTCCTCCAAGGTCCAGCGCGACGTCGCGTCGGTCGGTGCGGGCGTCAAGATCCTGCTGGTCGATCACGAGGACAGCTTCGTCCACACGCTCGCCAATTATTTCCGCCAGACCGGCGCGGACGTGACGACCGTGCGCACGCCCGTGCCGGAAGAAATCTTTGACCGGATCAAGCCCGATCTCGTCGTTCTCTCGCCCGGCCCCGGAAGCCCGAAGGATTTCGACTGCAAGGCGACGATCAAGAAGGCGCGCGCCCGCAACCTGCCGATCTTCGGCGTGTGCCTCGGCTTGCAGGCGCTGGCCGAAGCCTATGGCGGCGATCTTCGCCAGTTGGCCGTTCCCATGCACGGCAAGCCCTCGCGCATCCGCGTGCTGGAGCCCGGTATCGTCTTCTCCGGTCTCGGCAAGGAAGTGACAGTCGGCCGCTACCACTCGATCTTCGCCGATCCCTCGACGCTGCCGCGTGATTTCATCATCACGGCTGAGAGCGAGGACGGCACGATCATGGGCATCGAACATGCCAGCGAGCCGGTCGCGGCCGTGCAGTTCCATCCGGAATCCATCATGACGCTCGGCCAGGATGCCGGCATGCGCATGATCGAGAACGTGGTGGCGCACCTCTCCAAAAAAGCCAAGGTAAAAGCCGCCTGAGGCTTTGACAAAACGGCCGAACTGGCCGATACGGACCCCAAGAGAAAACCGCGTGCACGTCCCCGTGCGCGCGGTTTTGCGTTGATGGGCCAGGCTTTTTGCAACTCGTTTGCATACGCATGGAGAGCAGTATGGAAAATTCGGATAGCAGCACGGTCAAGCGGCTGGCGCTTTGGGGCATTCCCCTTTCCCTGGGTGTGATGGGGCTGAAACTCGTCGCCTGGTGGGTGACGGGCTCGGTCGCGCTTCTGTCCGACGGCATGGAATCGAGCGTCAACGTGGTGGCGGCCATCGTTGCCTTCGCCGCGATCAGCTATGCGGCGAAACCAGCCGATACGACCCATCCTTTCGGCCACCACAAGGCCGAATACCTTTCAGCGGTTCTGGAGGGCGTGCTGATCGTCGTGGCGGCGCTGCTCATCGTGAAGGAGGCGCTGCCGGCCGTCTTCGCCCCGTCGCCGATGGAAGCACCGGTGCTCGGCCTTGCGATCAACTTCCTGGCCGGCGCCATCAATGCGCTCTGGGCCTATGTGCTGATCCGCGCCGGCCGGCGCCATCGCTCGCCGGCGCTGTCGGCGGACGGGCAGCACATTCTCTCCGACGTCGTCACCTCGGCGGGCGTGCTCGTCGGCCTCGTGCTGGCCATCCTGACGGGCTATGCGGTGCTCGACCCCTTGCTGGCCGTGCTCGTTGCGCTCAACATTCTCTATCAGGGCTGGAAGGTCATCACGCATTCGGTCGATGGGCTGATGGATCACGCGGTGGATCTCGGCGAAGCGGAGGCCATTCAGGCCGCCATTGCGGCGCATGGCACGGGATCGCTTGGCGTGCATGACCTGAAAACCCGGCGGGCAGGATCGGCGACCTTCGTCGATTTCCACCTCGTCGTGCCGGCGGCGATGTCGGTCGGGCAGGCGCATGAAATCTGCGACCGGCTGGAGGAGGCGATCGTCGCCGTGCAGCCCGGCGCGCAGATCGCCATCCATGTTGAGCCGGAAACCGAAAAGGCGCATGGCATCAAGGTCAAGATCGAAAGGATCACACGATGAGCAAGACGGACGTTTCAGGCCTTTCCCAGCTCGGGCAGAAGGTCGATCTTCCCGCAAACCCGGATACGGCCGTACTGGAGCGCGTGCCGAGCAGCCATGCCGGGACGGATTTCGTCGTGCGCTTCACGGCGCCGGAATTCACCTCGCTGTGCCCGATGACCGGCCAGCCGGATTTCGCGCATATCGTCATCGACTACATTCCGAATGGCTGGCTGGTCGAATCGAAGTCGCTGAAGCTCTACCTGCACTCCTTCCGCAACCACGGCGCCTTCCACGAGGATTGCACCATCGATATCGCCAAGCGTCTCGTCGATCTGCTGGAGCCGAAATGGCTGCGCATCGGCGCCTACTGGTATCCGCGCGGCGGCATCCCGATCGATGTGTTCTGGCAGACCGGAGATGCACCGCAGGGCGTGTGGATTCCCGAACAGGGCGTGCAGCCCTATCGCGGACGCGGCTGAAAATTTTCAGCCGAAGGCGAGGAACAGGCCGGCGAGCGCCGTCATGCCGCCGATGATGCGCGACATGACCTCACCGCCGGAGCGGCGGGCAATGCCGAGACCGACGGCGATGCCCGCGACATGCAGCAGCGCCGTGGCGATCACGAAGCCCAGGCCGAAGGGGAATGCCCCAGCCAGGCCGAGTTCACCGCCATGGGCATGACCGTGGAAGAGCGCGAAGACCGCGACGATTGCGGCGCAAACCGCAATGTCGAGCCTCACGGCCATGGCGACCAGCAGGCCGAGCGCGACGACGGAGGCGAGGATGGCCGGCTCCACGAAGGGTAGGCCGATGCCGGCAATGGCAAGGCCGAAGCCGGCCGTCATCGCGGCGACGAAGGCGGTGGGCACCAGCCAGAGTGCTCTGCCGCCGATCTGTGCCGCCCAGAGACCGACGGCAACCATCACGAGGATATGATCGAGCCCGAACAGCGGGTGCGAGACGCCGGCCATGAAGGAGCCGTGCTCTGCCGGATTGAGATGGGCGAAAGCCGGTGCGGCCGTGGCGGCAAGGGCGGCAACTGCCAGCGCGAAGCGTCGGATCATGGTATCCCCTCATTGACCGGCCCTGGGAGCAGGCCGGAACGTTTATCCTGGAAGACCGCATCCTAGGAGCGGGCGGGGCGGCAAGTCCATATGCAATTCATGCATATAGCCCGGTTCACCCCCTTGCTTGGGCACCCGCATTTACCCTGTTTTCCAGTCTCGCGAGCGGGCTCTATCGCGCTGGATCGGTTTTGTTGCATTGTCTTGGCCAGTGAGTCGCATTATCTGACAGCGACCAAGACTATTCTGACGACAAATCCGGAGACTTTGGATGAGCGACGAGGACGACAAGAAGACGGAACTGCCCCTGGGCAAGGAAACGGAGGCGAACCTTTTCAAGTCGCGTTCGATCTTCATCTATGGGCCGATCAACCAGGAACTGGCGCAGAAGGTCTGCTCGCAGCTCGTGGCGCTTGCCGCCGCCAGCGACGAAGACATCCGCATCTACGTCAATTCGCCGGGCGGCCATGTCGAATCGGGCGATTCGATCCATGACATGATCAAGTTCATCAAGCCGAAGGTCTGGATGATCGGTACGGGCTGGGTCGCCTCCGCCGGTGCGCTGATCTACGTTGCCGCGCCCAAGGAGCAGCGCCTTTGCCTGCCCAACACCCGCTTCCTGCTGCATCAACCGTCGGGCGGCACCCGCGGCATGGCATCGGACATCGAGATCCAGGCCCGTGAAATCATCAAGATGAACGAGCGCCTGAACAAGATCTTCGCCGACGCCACCGGCCAGCCGATCGAGAAGATCGCCAAGGATACGGACCGCGACTACTGGCTCTCCGCAGAGGAAGCCAAGGGCTACGGCCTCGTTTCGCGCATCGTGACCTCGCAGGCCGATATCTGAGCGGCCGCGCTTTCGCTGAATTGAGAACCCTCCGCCATCGGCGGAGGGTTTTTTATTGCCTGCGGCTCGAGAACGGATCGCGCGGATCGTTGTTACCGATCGAGCGCTCGTAGAGGCACTGGATTTTGTAATCGCTGATCGCGCCGTAGAGGCGGGTGCAATAGGCATTGTCCTCGATCGTCTGGGGCGAGGGCGGTGTCATGCAGCCGGCAAGAAGGGCGAGGGGGATAAGGGAAAGATATTTCATGATCGTCTCCCAGACTGCGTGCTTCGATTGTCCGCGTCAATTGTGTCTTTTGATGAACGGCGCAGCGGCGGCCGAAGTTTCAGGCGGCGAGGTGCTTGCGCTTTCATCATCCCGCCGGTATAGACGGCCTATGTTGAAGACCAGCGCACAGATCATCGAACGTGTTTCCCGCGGCAGCACTGCTGTTCGTGAGCGTTCGCGCGGCTTCTCCTCGCTTCTTCTTCTCGGCCTTACGCGCGGTTGCCGGGTTCGTTGAGGAGCGCCCGGCGGCCGACAAAGCCCGCCCGGCAATAGCTCCTCGTTTCACCCCCAGTGTATGAATTCCGGTGCATTCGCGCTCGTTAGGCGCTATGACGCTTTCGCGAATGCCGGGATGACGAAGAGACGAAGCGATGATTTTGAAGACCCATTCTCCCAAGCAGGGCATGCCCGAGGCCGCCGCCAAGTATCAGGCCTATCCGACCATCAACATTCCCGACCGCACATGGCCGGGCAAGGTCATCGACAAGGCGCCGATCTGGTGTTCGGTTGACCTGCGCGATGGCAACCAGTCGCTGATCAATCCGATGGGCCACGACCGCAAGGCCCGCATGTTCCAGCTGTTGCTCGACATGGGCTTCAAGGAAATCGAGATCGGTTTCCCCTCCGCCTCGCAGACCGATTTCGATTTCGCCCGCTGGTGCGTCGAGCAGGGCAACGTGCCCGAGGACGTGTCGTTGCAGGTTCTGGTGCAGTGCCGCCCCGAACTGATCACCCGCACCTTCGAGGCGCTGGAAGGCGCGCATAATCCGATCATCCACTTCTACAATTCCACCAGCGAATTGCAGCGCCGCGTGGTGTTCGCCAAGGACGTCCACGGCATCAAGCAGATCGCCACCGATGCCGCCAAGATGATCACCGACATGGCCGCAAAGGCCGGTGGCGGCTACCGCTTCGAATATTCGCCGGAAAGCTTTACCGGCACGGAGCTGGAAGTGGCGCTGGAGATCTGCAACGCGGTCGTCGAGATAGTGAAGCCGACGGCCGACAACAAGCTGATCCTGAACCTGCCCTCCACCGTCGAGATGGCGACGCCGAACATCTATGCCGACCAGATCGAGTGGATGTGCCGCAACATCGACAACCGCGAGAATGTCATAATCTCGCTGCATCCGCACAACGACCGCGGCACCGGCATCGCCGCCACGGAACTGGCTTTGATGGCGGGTGCGGACCGTGTCGAAGGCACGCTGTTCGGCAATGGCGAACGCACCGGCAATGTCGATGTCGTCACGCTGGCGCTCAACATGTACACGCAGGGCGTCGATCCCAAGCTCGATTGCTCGGATATCGAACGCATCAAGTCGGTGTATGAATATTCCAACGAAATGGCCATTCCGGAGCGCCACCCCTATGTCGGCGAACTGGTCTATACGGCCTTCTCGGGCTCGCACCAGGACGCGATCAACAAGGGCATGAAGGCCATCAAAAAGGCCAACAAGCCCTTGTGGGAAGTGCCCTATCTGCCGATCGACCCGCAGGACGTCGGCCGTTCCTACGAGGCGATCATCCGCATCAACTCGCAGTCCGGCAAGGGCGGCATCGCCTATATCCTGCAGGAAGACTACGGCATCAACCTGCCGCGCAACCTGCAGGTCGAGTTCCGTGACGAGATCCAGCGCATCACGGATGAGGAGGGCGTCGAGCTGCCGGCCAAGCGCATCCATGAGAGCTTCATGGAGCGTTACGTCACGCAGCCCGGCACGCGCATCCGCTTCGTCGATCATCACACTTATCCGGACGAAGCCGGCCAGAAGGGTTCGCGCATCGTCGCCGCCGAAGTGACCGACGGCGGTGAGGTGAAGCGCATCGAGGGCAAGGGCACAGGTCCGATCGACGGCTTCATCAACGCGCTGTCGATCTATCTCGGCATTCCGATGTCGGTGGCCGACTATTCCGAGCATTCGCTCCAGCAAGGTTCGAACGCGGCGGCTATCGCCTATGTCGAGGTCGTGCATCCCGGCGGCAAGCTGTTCGGTGTCGGCATCAACACGAATATCGTGACAGCCTCGCTCGAAGCCATCGTCTCGGCCGCCAACCGCGTGCTTGCAACGCGCGGCTGATCGGCCACTCTTCCAAAACGAAAAGCCCGGCAGCGTTCACACTGCCGGGCCTTTTGTTTGTCGGGACGCTGCGTACTGCTTTATCCGGCGAAGATGGCAGTCGCGCCGAGCACGTAGACGATGGCCATGGCAACGACGGTTATCACGATCGTCTTGCTCCTGGCGAAGGCGGCGGTGAGCAGCAGCGCGTAGTAGATCAGGTTCAGCGTGATCCAGAGGGCGACATCCGCGAGCGGCCACGGTGTGGTGACCGCGGAGATCGCCGGCGGGACCTGGGTCATCAGGTTGCTCGTGAGCACGCAGAACACCACGACGCGGCGGTGCTCCATGATGTGGTTGTCGAGTGTGTCCTTCTCCGTCGCCTTTGGGAAAACCTGGGTAGCGGCGAAATAGTAGAGCAGGGCGACCACCGCGACCGCATAGGCGATCATATAGTTGACGTCGGCCATCTCGCGATAGGCCCAGGCATTCATCCAGAAGGTGATGAGGTCGACCAGAAGCAGCAGGCCGAAGAGGGGGGCGACGATCCCGATCCGACGCTCGTTGCGCTCGTCATAGGCCCGCGAGAATCCCGATGCGACCTCGACGACCGCAAGGCCGAGTAGCAGTCCGTAAAAGGCAAACATGAAGCCGAACGCATCGCTCATCGCATTCTCCCGCAGCGCATGCGGCCCTCATCGCCGATCATCGCTGCGACCGCAAGAGACATGTGCGGCGCGGTGCGCGCGCATGCTTGGCCATTGTTGGGATTGTGACAGTCAGGGCCAGTGCGGCCATGCGCGCGCAAGGCGCTAGATGCTCGCGGAAACCGCTTCGGCGATACGCTCGAGATCGGGATCCGCCGATGGGCCGACCACGACATAGGAAGCCTTGCCCTGCTGCCAGGAGACCAGCCCGATATCGTTGCGCATGCTTTCGGCCAGTGTCGTCCTGCCCTCGACCGGGTCGCTTTGCAGGAAACAGATGGCGAAGATCTCGTTTTCGGCATCGCGGTAGAGCAGCTGCGCCGTTGGCTTGCCGCCGGCGACGAGCAGACGCGCGCCTTCGAACTTCAGGTTCTGGGAGGAAAGGTCGGGCAGCGTGAAGGGAACGCCGGTGCTGGCCGACAGCCACTCCACGATGTGTTCCTTGTCGCTTGCGGGCACTTCCACGAGGTGGCGCGTCTGGCGTGCATAGATGCGGTGGTAATCCGCGATGTCGTCCAGCCATGTGCGGGGCGCCGCAGCGATCTGGAGCGGTCCGTCGGTATCCTGCTGTTCGGAGATGAGATAGCCGGCGACGCCGCCTGCCATGAAAATGGCCAGCGAAGCGGCAAGCGCCTGCAGCCAGACCGCGCTGCGGCGTGGCGCAGGGGTGGCGGCGACGGGAATGCCGGCGATGCCGAGCTTCGGCGCCTCGTCGTCGCTCTTGCGGGCTTCCTTGATGTTGCGCACGAGATCGAGCGGGATCGGCTCCTGCAACATGCGCTCGAAGGCGCGCGCGCCGAACTCGCTGCCGAGCTTCAATTTTTCGAAGACATCGCGCGCACCGTCGTCCTGCGCGAGAATTTCGTCGATTTCGTTCATTTCCGACCGCGGCAGCTGACCATCGAGATAGGCCGATAGCCGCACTTCGATCGGGAGACCCTGTGTGCTTTCCACGCTCAGGCCCTCCTTTCCGTCTGTTCGGAGATCATGGCCGCCAGCCGGATGCGGGCCGCCGAAAGCCGGCTCATCACGGTGCCGATCGGAATGCCGAGAATATCGGCCGCTTCGCGATAGCTGTGGCCTTCCACATTCACCAGAAGGAAGACGCTCGAAAGGCCCTCGGGCATGGTCATGATCAACTTGTGCAACTGCTTGGCATAGACCGCTTTGTCGGCCGATGCTTCGATGTGAAGAGTATCCTGCTCGGCAACATCTACCGTGCCTTGGCCTGTGCGGACCTTTCGCTTGCGGATCTCGTCCACCCACAGATTGCGTGTCATGGCATAAACCCAGCTTTCCAGCCGGCCTTCCCCGTTCCAGAGATGAGCCCGCGTGATGGCTCTTTCGCAAGCCTCCTGCACGAGATCGTCGGCATCGCTGCTGTTGCGCGTCAGCGTCATGGCGAAACGACGCAACTTCGGCAGCAAATTGACCAATTCTCGCCGGAACTCATTCGATTCTGCCGTCGGACGCATTGCTTTTCCAAGGAAACGTTCGGGATCAAAACTCTATTCGCTCCCGGACGGGAAGCGACCGCCTGATATGAAACATTCTTCCTAGGGTCTGCAAGCATGAACGGCATCCCGGAGCGCAGTTTCCCGCGTTCCTCAACGATTGATCGCGATGTGACCGGCGCCGTCCCGTTTTCGGACGGCGCCTGATGGCCTCTTAGTAGGTAGTCCGCTCGCCGCCGAGCGACTGGAGAAGGGCGCGGTAGGCCCAGGTATTCTCGCCGCCGCGGTCGCGGATTTCGACGAGCTGGACGCGGGCACCCTCGATGTCGCCCTGTTCGATCAGGGCCTGGCCCATATAGGAACGGGCGAGGATGTAGTTCTCGTCCTTCTGCAGCGCGCGCTTGTAGTAGGTCATGCCGAGCTGCATGTTGCCGAGCTTGCGGGTGTTGTAGCCCATATAGTTGAGGATGCGCGGGTCTTCCTGATTATAGGCGGCGCGCAGCGCCCTGAGCGCATTCTCATGCTGGCCGGCATAGGCAAATTCGCGGGCGGCCGTGTAGAGCTTGTCGTCGATCTCGCGCTCGGTCTTCTTCTGCTCTTCGGTCTTGGCCTTGTCGTCTGCCGGTGTGGTGCCCTCTGCCGGCGTCGTGCCCTCCTCTGCCGGCTTGGTTTCGGCGGGCTTCATATCCTCAGGCGCGACGCATTCCTTCTTTTCCTCGTTCCAGATCTTGCCGTCGGTGCAGGTCGTCGTCGTTTCCGTGGCGACCGGCGGCGTGGTGGTGTCGGAATCGGCGGCGCGCGCAGCCGAGAACGCCGTCAGCGAGACGGCGGCGCAGAATGAAAGCAGCATGGTGTGGCGGAGCATGGTCATGGGTTCCCTCTCGATCGGAATCTGCCGGACGCGGGCCGTCTCGAAACGGCCCGCTTTCGGCAGGCCGCTCCGAGAAGAAAGTACGGATGGGCGAGGGGATTTATTCGTTGAAATGCGTCAGAAACGCGTGGTTTCCGCAAGCGTCAGCGCAAGCCCATCAGGCGTCAGCGCGTAGCGCTCGCGCATGAGGTTCCAGTTTCCGGGCGTGCCTGCGATCGTGAAGAGATTGTAGCCCGCCGGCGGCTTGTGGCCGCCCGGTCCCTGCGAGGCCGATGCGATGCCTACCACCGGCACCTGCTTGGTCTGGCCGGGCAGCCAGTGCACGGTGTTGAGGTGTGTATGGCCATGCAGCACGAGTTCCGCGCCGCCGGTGGAAATCGTCGCGGCGAAGCGGCGGATGCCGATCATGCGCTTGTGGAACGAGGTCGCGCCGCGGATCGGCGGATGATGGATCATCACGACGCGGAAGAGCCCGGCCTCACCGGTCGCCCGCAGCAGGTTGACCGTCTCGCGCGCCTGCCGGCTGCCGAAATATCCGGATGCCGAGAAGGGGGGCGTGGCGACGGCCGTCGAGCAGCCGATGATGGCGACCTGCCCGCGGATGCGCAGATAGGGGAAGACATGCATGTCTTCTTGCCATTCGGCCGGGGCCGCATCGCCGCGCATATAGGGATACCAGGCACGCGTGGTCTTCTCATAAGCGCCGCGCACATAGGCGTCGTGATTGCCCGGCACGACCGAGACATGTTCGGGCGTGCCGGCCTCCGGCAGCCACATCTTGACGGCCGATATTTCCAGCGACGAGGCGAGGTTCACGAGGTCGCCGGTGATCGCCAGATGGTCGGGGTCGCGCCGCTCGATATCGTCGAGCACGATGTCCAGCGTATTGGCGAAAAGATGGCGCCGACGGTTGCGGTGCCAGTTGACGAAACCGGTGATCCGCTTGGAGAAAAGCTCGAGAAAGGTGAGGGCGGGCAGCGGACCGAGATGGACGTCCGATATGTGGGCAAGTCTGAACATACCCCCTCCTTAGAGCATAAGTCTGCACAGGGAAACGCGAAGCGCGTGGATATTCCCGATGCTTCGACCTGCAAGGCTTGATTTGGCCGAAAGGTTCCGGCGAAGTGCCGGAATGAAACAGGATACGCCGCAGCCCGCTTCGCCGCCGACCCGCAGCCTTTTCGCGCGGGCGCTGACGCGTCTGGCGCATCTGTATTTCACACTCGCCCGCGGCATGACGATGGGGGTGCGTGCGGCCTGTTTCGACGACGTGGGGCGGGTCTTCCTCGTGCGCCATAGCTATGTGCCCGGCTGGCATCTGCCGGGCGGCGGCATCGAGCGGGGCGAGACGGCGCTGGAGGCCGTCGCCAAGGAAATCCGCGAGGAAGGCAATCTCGCGCTCGGTGCGGCGCCGCAGCTTTTGCATGTCTATTTCAACAAGCAGACGAGCAAGCGCGACCACGTTCTGCTCTATCGCTGCGATGGCGTGACGCAGACAGCGCCGCGCCTGAAGGATCGCGAAATCGTCGAGGCCGGTTTCTTCGCGCTCGACGCGCTGCCGGCGGCGATTACCGCGGCCACCCGCCGGCGGCTGGAGGAAATCGCCGGGCGGGCCGCCTTCGCGGATTTCTGGTAGCGGTCAGGCCGCCTTCAACGTGGCGCGGCCATGCGGCGTCGCCAGGTGGATGTCAGGGCCGACGGGCACGATGCCGGTCGGATTGATCATCGTGTGGCTGCGGTAATAGTGCTCCTTGATGTGGCGCAGGTTCACCGTCTCGGCGACGCCTTCCACCTGGTAGAGCTCGCGCAGATAGCCATAGAGGTTCGGATAGTCGGCGATGCGGCGGATGTTGCACTTGAAGTGGCCGACATAGACGGGGTCGAAGCGCACCAGCGTGGTGAAGAGCCGCCAGTCGGCTTCGGTGATCCGGTCGCCGGTGAGATAGCGCTTCGTCGCAGGCCGCTCTTCCAGGCTGTCCAGCATCTCGAAGAGTTTGGTGACGCTGCCCTCATAGGCGTCCTGCGTCGTCGCGAAGCCGGCCTTGTAGACGCCGTTGTTGACGGTGTCGTAGATTCTGTCGTTCAGCGCATCGATCTCAGCGCGCAGGATCTCCGGGTAATAGTCGTCGCGCGAGCCGGTGAGGCCGTCGAAGGCCGAGTTGAACATGCGGATGATCTCGGCCGATTCGTTGGAGACCATGCGGTTCTGCTTCTTGTCCCACAGCACCGGAACGGTCACGCGGCCGGAATAATGCGGATCGGCCTTGAGATAGACCTCGTAGAGGGCCGAGGCGTTGAACAGCGGATCGAGCGTGCCGCCGTTCTCGCCCTTGAACTCCCAGCCCTTGGAAAGCATCAGGGGATCGACGATCGAAACGGTAATCAGGTCTTCCAGCTTCTTCAGTTTGCGGAAGATCAGCGTGCGGTGTGCCCAGGGACAGGCGAGCGACACATAGAGGTGGTAGCGGCCCGCCTCGGCCGCAAAGCCGCCGTCGCCGGTCGGGCCGGGCGCGCCATCCGGCGTGATCCAGTTGCGGAACTGCGAGACGGAGCGCTTGAAATGCCCCTTCGTTTCCTTGGTATCGTACCAGACGTCATGCCAGACGCCGTCAACGAGCATGCCCATGATGATCTCCTTTTGTGGCCGGTTGCGGCCTGAACTTGGGTTCATAGATAACGTATGGGCGCATGCTGGATAGGCGCTTTTTAGTGAACGGTGCGTTTTGCGCTTTGACAGAAGGAAAATTTCTGCTATCCGCGCAGATCAGCACCGGCGCTCAAGCCGGCGAGGAAGACGACAAGCATGTTCTACACGGGAAACCCACGACGACGCTGATGCTCCTGCTGCGCCCCCTTCGGCGGCGGCGCGATAACCCGCATCCCTAGCTTCGTATCCGGTTCCCTGATCCATGAACATGCTCAAGCACGATATCGTCTACCTGACGGAAGATGCCTCCCACGACGCGGCCATCGAACATATCAACGAAGAAGCCTTCGGTCCCGGTCGGCATGTGCGTGCCGCAGCCCGCATTCGTGAGCAGGGGCCGCACGACCTGTCGCTCTCCTTCGTCTGCACGGATGACGGCGAGACGATCGCCTCGGTGCGGATGACGCCGGTTCTGGCCGGCGGCGTGAAGGCGCATCTGCTCGGCCCGCTCGCGGTCCGGCCTTCGCATAAGAACCGGGGCATCGGCCGCGAACTGCTCGCCATCGCCTGCGCCGCCGCCAAGCGGAAGGGGTCCGAAGCCGTCGTGCTCGTCGGCGATCCGCCCTATTACGGCCCGCTCGGCTTCGAAAAGGTCGCGTGGAATGCGCTTGCCTTCCCCGGTCCGGTCGATCCTGCCCGCGTGCTCGTCATGCCCTTCGCGGAAGACACGCATGAGCGGCTCAAAGGCGTCATCGCCTGGCGGGCCGAGTGACGAGGGGCAAGCCCCTCGTCGGTTAGGCTTCAGTCCTTGTGCTCCATGAAGCGGATGCGGTTCTGGAAGGGGTCGGTGACCGTCACTTCCAGCCGCGTGCCCTCGTCTTCAAGGCCGGGCTTCATATAGCGGTAGTCCTTGGCGATCAGTTCCTTCTGGAAGGCGCGGATGCCTTTCATATAGACGACCACCGTGCTGCCCGGTGTCGCATCGCCGGCATGTTCGGAAAGATGCAGGCGCAGCCCGGCGCGGGAGACCTGCGTATAGAGCGGGAAATTGTCGCCGTAGCGATGTTCCCAGTCGATCGAAAAGCCCAGGAAGCCGAGATAGAATTCGTGCGCCTTCGCAATGTCGAAAATGCGCATGATCGGCACGGCAAGTTCGAAGATCACACCAGTCGGCTCGGGCTTCGCCTCGATCTTTGCCGACAGGATGTTCCAGGTATCCGCGCCGAACTGGCGGGCGACGATTTCCAGCGCTTCGCTGTGGCTGATCTCGGTGTTGCGGGCTGCAAGGGTTTCGCGCAGGGCTTTTGCCATGGCTTTGGCATCGCGATAGTCGCGCATGTCCGTTCCTTTCGTTACGGCGAAGTCTTCGTCAGTGCCCGCATTGCCGACGCCTTCGCCCACGATGAACGGTGGAGAAAGGTTTTCTGGGAGGCGTTCGCCATGCCTTGAAAGGCGCGGGTCTGCCGGCCGCCTCCGGCCGTGGCAGAACCATAACGCAGGGAAGGGCACTTTGAAAAGGCGCTTGCGTCATTCATCGAAAGAGCCGCGCGTGATATGAAAGATCGATCGACAGGGAGGTTCGGATGCACAGGAAGACCGTTTTTTTCAACGTCATGGCCGTGGTGCTGGCAAGTGCCCTGGGCGTGGCCGGGTGTACGACGGCGCCGTCGCCGGATACGGGTGCCTACGCTTCCAGCTCCGAGGCAAGGCTGCGCGAACACCAGCGCAAGCAGCGACTGCGCGCGGAAGAGGGCGGCTACAAGCGGCTTTATCGGCCGCGGGATTGCCGTCAGGACGTAAAGCGCAAGTGCAGCGGTTTCCCGACCTATAATCCCTCTTAAACCCGAGGCTGCACGGCGCCGATCAAATGGCCCCGAAAGGGGCCATTTGCTATTTCTCTCCATGCTCGCCCGGCTGGCTGGGGGCGATACTCTCTCGTCAGGCGCTGGCCTGCGACAGGGCGCTGATCTGCGCCGATGTCATGGTTGCGAGCTGACCGGGCGTGAAGGCGGCTGCCTGCTCGGAGGTTAGACCGGCAAGCGTCGCGGTGCTGAGACCGGAGATGGCATTGGAGCTGAGCGCCAGGATATGATCGGTGGAGAAGCTGCCGAAATCGTCGGCGCCCAGTGCCGCGGCCTGCGTTGCCGTCAGCGCGCTGACCTGCTCGGCGGAGAGCACGCCAATCTGCGTGGCGCTCAGCGCAGCCATCTGGCTGTAGCTCAGCGCGGCGAGCTGTGCCTTGCTGAGCGCGGCGACGTTCTCGGTGGAGAGCGAGCCCATGGCGGAGGATGAAAGCCCCTTCAGGGCGGCCGGCGTGATGGCGGCCAGCTCGTCGGCCGAGATGGTCTGCATCTGTGCCGTCGTCAGGCCGGCGAGGCCCGAGACGCTCAATGCGCCGATCTGCGCCACGGAGAAGGCTTCCAGCTGATCGACCGTCAGCGCGCCGATTTGCGTGCTGGTAAGGCCCGAGATGGCGCTGGTGCCAAGGGCTGCGATTTCCGTGTCGCTGAGCGTTGCAAGGTAGCTCGCCGGCAGGCCGCGGATGGCGGCCGAACCGATTACCGAGAGCTTTGCCACGGAGAAGGTGTCGAGCGCCTGTGTCGAGAGACCCGCCAGTGCCGTGGAGCTCAGCGCGGCAACCTGTGCCGAAGACAGGGCTTCGGCCTGTTCCAGTGTCAGAGCCGCAGCCTGCGCACTGGTGAGGCCGGCAATGCCGTGGGAACTGAAGGCGGCGACCTGCGCGGCCGTCAGCGCCATGATGTCGTCGGTGCCGAGGGTTGCGATCTGGCGCGAGCCCAGCGCGGCGAGCTGCAGGGTGGAAAGACCGGCGATCTGGGTGGTGCTGAGAGCGGCGATCTGGCTGGTCGAGAGGCCGACGAAACCGGCGGGGCTGAGCGCTGCGATCTGTTCGGCGGTGAAGCCGGCGAGAATGGAGGTCGGCAAGCCCCACATGGCGACCGAGCTGATCGCGCTCATGTCGGCGGTCGAGAAGGTGAGCAGCTGATCCGAGGTGAAGGCCGAAAGCTGCCGGGCGGTGAGTGCGCCGACCTGCGCACTTGTCAGCGCTTCCACCTGGTCGATGCTGAGCGCCGCGATCTGATCGCTGGCGAGGCCAGAAATCCCCGATGGGCTCATTGCGGCGATCTGGCTTTCGGTCAGGGCATGGAGTGCGGCTGTCGAAAGGCCGGCGATGGCACGCGAGCTGATCGAGGCCATGTCGTCCGTGGAAAACAAGACGAGATCATCCGTGCTGAGGGCGCCGATCTGCGTGGAGCTGAGCACCGCGACCTGCGTGCTGGTCATCGCCTCGGCCTGATCGGGCGCAAGGGCTGCCACCTGGCTGGTCGAAAGGGCGGCGACGCCAGCCGTGCCGAGGGCGGCGATCTGCGTGGGCGACAGCAGCGCGATATCATCCGTGCCGAGCCCGCCCACCTGCGCGGAACCGAAGGCGGCAAGCTGGGTCGTCGTCAGGGCTTCGAGCTGGTCGGAGCTCAGCGCGTTGACCTGCGTGCTCGTGAGGCCCGAACCGTTGAGGGCGGCGATCTGCGCCGTCGTCAGGACTGCGATCATGGCCGTCGAGAGGCCGGCGACCGCGCTGGAGCCGATCGCGCCGATTTCGCGCGCGGTGAAGATCTCGATCGTGTCGGTGTGGAATGCGGCGATCTGCGTCGATTTGAACGTCGCGATCTGCGTGCTCGTCAGCGCCTCCGCCTGCTCGGTGGAGAGCACGGCGATGTGTGCCGTCGTCAGGCCGGCAATGCCGCCCGTGCTCAGCGCTGCGATCTGTGCGGCCGAGAGGGCCACGATGTCTTCCGTAGCGAGACCTGCCACCTGCTTGGAGCCGAAGCCGGCGATCTGCGTGGTGGTGAGTGCTGCGACCTGCGTGCTGCTGAGGGCGGCGATCTGCTCGCTCGTCATGCCGGAAAGCCCGGCAGAGCCAAGCGCCGCGATCTGGCTCGTCGTCAGCGAGGCGAGCATGCCGGTCGACAGGCCGGACATCGCGCTGGAGCTGATGGCGGCCATGTCGGCGGTCGAGAAGGTGTCGAGATCGTCCATGCCCAGCGCTGCGATCTGGCGCGAGGTCAGCGCGCCGACCTGCGTGCTCGAGAGCGCTTCGGCCTGCGCCGTCGTCATGGCTCCGATCTGTGCGGTCGACATGCCGGCGACGGCGGCCGTTGAAAGCGCTGCGATCTGCGCCGTCGAAAGGGCTGCGATATATTCGGTGCCGAGCGAGGCGATCTGGCGGGCGCTTAGGGCGCGCACCTGCGCGGGCGTCATGGCATCGAGCTGATCGCTGGTGAGGGCGGCGATCTGCCGGGGCAGCAGGCTGCCGATGGCCATGGAGTTGAGCGCTGCGATCTGGCCGGTGGAGAGGCTTGCGATCGTACCGGTCGAAAGGCCCGTGACGGCATCCGAGCCGATGACGGACATTTCGCGCGTCGAGAAGGTGGCGATCGCATCCGAGGAGAGTGCGGCCAGCTGGGTGGAGGAGAGTATGGCGATCTGCGTGCTGCTCAGCGCCTCGGCCTGTGCGGTGCCCAGCGCGGCCATCTGGCGGGCCGTCAGCCCGCTGATGCTGGCCGTGCCGAGCGCTGCGATCTGCGTGGTCGAAAGGGCCGAAAGCGTTGTCGTCGAAAGGCCGCCGATCGCATCCGACGTGAT
>CBFGOD010000035.1:0-16531 GCA_965650295.1 uncultured Shinella sp.
CATCGCGGTCTCGGCCAGGGAGCAATCGACCGGCCTTGCCGAAATCAACAGCGCGGTCAATCAGATGGACCAGGCAACGCAGCAGAATGCAGCGATGGTCGAACAATCCAGCGCCGCTGCGGCTTCTCTCGCGCAGGAAGCCGGCAACCTGCGGGGCCTCGTCGGTCAGTTCAGGCTTGATGGCACGGTCGCCGCCAAACCACGTTCGACCAGCCCCAACAGCTTGCCCGTCGCCTCCCCCGCCCGAGCCCTCAGCCAGAAAATTGCCAACGCCTTTGGCGGCAAGGCGGCAACGATGGCGCAAGGGTGGGAGGAATTCTGATGCCTATCGAGGACGAGAAGGAGCACCTTGCCTCCGCCGCAGTACCGGATGCCGTAATCCTTAGCCCCGCCGAGCAGCACGTCTTTGCCGAAACCGCGCCCGCCCGGCCCTTTTTTGAACAACCCAGACAGCATGAAAAGCTGGATCAAGTGCGCGAACGCATGATCACGCTGACGAACCAGCTGGAAGCACTTTGCACGCAGGTACGTCGCGAAGCTGGCCGAGCACCACGTCTGTCGATCGTCAAGAAAAACCGGCCGGAAGCAGATAGCGGAACGGAGGAGTGAGATGGGGTCTCGACAGTCGGAAACAGCAAAAGGATCGCTGCAATCGGTCGACCGGTATATCCGGTCGATCGGACGGCACTCCATCAATGCCGTGATCGTCATGATGCTGCTGATCGCGGCCACCTATCAGATGATGGTGGTCGCACTCGACCGCCATTCGCTCCAGCAAAACATCAGTTTCCTGACAAGCAACCAGTTCATTCGCTTCCAGCAGCTCGCAAACCAGACCCGGGCCTTGATGCGCGCCTCGGCCGATCCCAACCTGCCCGAATACTTCATCAGCCCCATGCGGGACGATGTGCATCTTGCAATCGCCGATATCCGTGCGGCCGGTCGACAGTTGACCGCGCTGCATGAGGAAATCGGCACCAATTTTCTCGAGAAGCTCAATTCGCGCGACACGACGGCCGAGCAGGTGCGCCTCGATCTCGATGAACGTCTCGAGGACTTTCTCGATCGCGCTGCGCGGATTGCCGACACCAGCACAAAGGAGCGACGGGAGCGCTATTCGTTTTGGGGGCCGATCGACTTTGCGGCCGCGGCCGACAGTATTCCGATGCGACAATTCGCGGATCTGATCGGCCGCGCGCATGACCGCAGCGATCGGAGCATCCGCAATGCAAAATGGATCGGCTCCTGCCTTCTGGTGCTGATCGCGACCATCGTCATTCTGGCAAGCACTCTTCTATTCCGGCCTCTTCTCAAGAAGTTGCGGAACGAACATCGCCGTACGAGCGATTTCGAAAGCCGGCTCAGCACGCTTGCCCATACCGATGCCCTGACCGGCCTCAGCAATCGCTCCTCGTTTAACCTCGCTCTCGGTGATCTCTTCATCGGGTTGGAGCGGACCGGAGCCGGTTTTTCATTGCTCCTGGTCGATCTCGACCATTTCAAGAGCATCAATGACAGTCTTGGTCATCCGGCGGGTGATGCGGTGCTGCGTCACGTAGCACGCGCGCTTCAAAACGCGGTCCGTTCAGGTGATGTCATCGCACGCCTGGGCGGCGACGAATTCGCCGTGCTTCTGCCGGGCGTTTGTGACGCACCGGTGCTCGAGGCGATAGCCATGCGTGCCAACGAAGCAATCGCCGCCGGCACGGCCTTCGAGGGCCGCAGCCTTCAGGCTTCGGCCAGTATCGGCGGCGCCGTGGTTCCCAATCATGCGACGGATGAAGCAACCCTCATGCGGGTCGTCGACCTCGCGCTCTATACGGCAAAAGGCAACCGCAATACCGCCGTCATTTTCGATGAGGCCGCGCTGGCGCGCCGGCTCGAACAGAACCAACTGGCGCTCGCGCTCGTTCTCGCCGCCGACCGCAATGAATATGTCGTGCATTACCAACCGAAGGTCGATCTTTCGACCGGAGACTATGTGGGTTTCGAGGCGCTCGTGCGGTGGCAGCACCCACAGCTCGGCCTCCTGCCTCCTGGACGTTTTTTACCGCTGATGGAGGGCACACAGCTGATCCGCGGCATGACGCGTGCCGTCGTGACCATCGTCGGGCGGGACCTTGCGGAGTGG
This sequence comes from uncultured Shinella sp., assembly GCA_965650295.1. Lineage (GTDB taxonomy): Bacteria > Pseudomonadota > Alphaproteobacteria > Rhizobiales > Rhizobiaceae > Shinella. The sequence goes on from CBFGOD010000035.1 coordinate 2,132, forward strand.
AAAGCGGCGGGACTTTTCCCCGGTTCGATCTCCGTCAACCTGCCAGAAGCCCTGCTTGTCGGCGCAGAAGGCTACGAACTGATCGCGGAGGCAATTCAGACGAACGGCCTAGATTGGAAGGACTTCGCGATCGAGATTACCGAAGATGTCTTTCTCAACCGCTGCGCCGATCAGATCCTCGCGACGGTGACACGTTTCCGCCAGCATGGCCTCTCGATTTCCCTTGATGATTTCGGGACGGGCTTCGCCTCCCTCTTGCATCTGCGCGACTTTCCCTTCGACGAAATCAAGATCGATCGAAGCTTCGTTGCAGGCATCGGGACAGACACACGCTCCGAGCAGATTATTCGCGCGATGATCGATCTCTCTCGCAATCTCGGCAAACGCAGCGTTGCGGAAGGCATCGAGACGGAAGAGCAACGACGGTTTCTCGCCACGGCCGGCTGCGAAGTGGGTCAGGGCTATCTGTTTGCCAAACCCCAACCGGCTTACCAGGCACGCGAAAGACTGTCGGCGCTGCTCGACACCTACCACCGGCCGCAGCTCGTCGGAGGTCGGCAGATCTAGCCCATATCACGGACAAAGATGAATTGATCCTGAGCCGGCCGATGCGGCCGGCGGTAATTCCCCGGAGGAGATAAGTCATGAAAAAGAATATGAAAAACGCCATCCTGGCATCGGCAATGGCGCTCGCGATGCACACAGCCACCGCTTCGGCCGCCGACCATCACGGCACCGTCGATGTCGTCCATTTCTGGGTGTCCAAGAGCGAGGCCGCGTCCCTCGACGTTTTCCGCAAGGCCTGGATCAAGCTTGGCAATCAATGGGTCGATCTGCCGGCCGCAAACAAGCTTGCGGTGCAACGGATCGTCAGCGACCGTATCGCGAACGGATATGCGCCTGCGGTGATGCAGTGGAACGCCAATGAAGGCTCGCGCGAACTGCCGGAGATGGGCATCGTACTCGATATCGAAGACGTGGCAACGAAAGACGACTGGCGCAGCGTATTGCCCGCAACGGTGCTCGACCGCATAACCTATAAAGACAAGACCTATTTCGCTCCGACGAGCATTCACGCCGAGAACTGGCTGTGGACAAGCGATGCCATTTTTCGCGACCTGAACCTGAAGACGCCGCAAACCTGGGACGAGATATTCGCCGCGGCCGACAGGATCAAGGCTGCGGGCCATCTGCCGCTAGCCCTTGGCGGCGGCCGCTGGGAAATCTCCCTTCTCTTCAACGACATCATGTACAACCAGCTCGGAGCGGAAGGCTACACGCGGATCATCAAAGGCGACAGTGCGATGGTGCGCGATGCACGCATGACCCAGGCCCTGGAAATGCTGCGGCGCCTGTCGCGCTATGCGGAGCCGGAACAGGTGCGCGAGAAAAAGACATGGGCGGATGCGACGGCGGCCGTCGGACGGGGCGCCGCCGGCATGCAATTCATGGGAGACTGGGCAAAAGGCGAGCTGGTTGCCCTTGGATATGCGGTCGACAAGGATTTCGGCTGCAGCCTGGCACCCGGAACGGAAATCGCTTACTTCATGGTCATCGACGCCTTTGCTTTCCCGATCACGAACAGGCCGGATGCGGCAGAGGCCCAGCAGGCCTTCGCGCGCATGGTGCTCGATCGCGACAATCAGGTCGCTTTCAGCCGCCTGAAGGGGTCGCTTCCCGTACGAATGGACGTCGATCCGCATGAACTCGACCGCTGCGGTCGCCAGGGCCTCGAAATGATCGCGGCAAAAAGCGGCGTCAGCGCCCAGTCCATGGCGATGCCATCGCAGATGTCCGAGGGCTGGATCGGCGCCCTGGCCGACTTCTTCAACGACGATCGCGTCACCGTCGAGACGGTTCAGCAGCGCCTGTATGACATCATGGCCCAACAGTGAAGGAACCGGCACCGTGGGCCGTCCGCAGGGCGGCCCACGGTTCTTCGTGATATCGGGTTACGGTAACGTGAACCACGGAATGCGTGGCCAGTGCTCACGGCGGTCAAGCAGCGTTTCGCCGGCCTCCCCGATCGAACCCCGGCGTCGGCGATCAACTCGAAACGCGGATCTTTTGCCGCTCGATGACCGAATCCCAATCGAGCGGCGTCGCCTCGTGCTTTTCCAAATCGCCGATCTTGATCGGGCCGAATTGAAAGCCGCGCGCGAACTTGATCGGATCGTCGACCAGCCGCTTCAGCGTCGCCTCCATATCCCTCGTCTGGGCTTTGAAAGCGTTCTTGTCCTTGATGCCCTGATAGATCGAATAGGCCATCCAAGCCGCGGTGGAAACGAGGTTGGCCGCACCGAAAGCGAGGCTCCAGGCGCTCGACAGCGCGAGCGTCCCTGCACTGCCGGACAGGCCAATGGTCCCCATCGTCGCCAGCCTGTTTAGGAGATTCGCAAGCGAAATCCCCGCGCCGACGATGGCTTCGCCCGCGATGACGGTGTCCGCCGCAAGCCCGACGGAGATCAGGGTGATATTGACGGGATCGCCTCCCTTGATGTCCTGGAGAAGCCACAGCACTTCCAGCGGCAGCCAGGTCGTGAAGATGAGGGCATTGGAGACGTTGACGCCCAGCTTGACGAGATCCGCGGTGTGGTTTCTGGCCACCTTGGACCACTCGTTCAACCGGCTATTCGGTGTGAGGGTGGATGCCTTCAGCCCCTCGCCGACTGCCTGTGCGACGTTCACGCCGGTCGATGCCGCATAGAGAACCAGCGCCGAAAGGCTCACATTGTCGCCCGGTGCCAGCGTGAATCCGGCATAGACAGTGCGCGCGCCGTACAGGACGGCGTTGACCGAACGGATGATCGTATCCTTGTATTCGGTGAGCGTCATATTGCTGGGCGGTTGCGTAATGCGCTCGTCGACAGCCTTCTTGAGCAGATCGGCTGCCAGCGCGTCGGTCACCCCGCCCGGCCTCGCCATGGACCAGGTGTAGTAGATGAGGCTCATCACGTTTCCTTTGAAACGATCGCCATCCTCGACATTGTTACCAAAGAACGACTGCGACATGGAGTTGACCGTGTCACCGAATATATCTTCGAGGTCCCTGGATTTTTCGGCAAAAGCGGTCGGATCGCCGATATCGAGATCAGGCGCGCGCTCCCGGACGAGATCCGTGATCTTGCCGGAGACCTCTTGAACCGTCTTCATGTCGTATTTGCCGAAGACATCGACGTCCCAGCCATTGTTCTGGACGCCGAACAGTTTGCCCGCAATGTCGGAAGATGCAGTACCGGAACGCTCACCGCGCAGAAGCGAGTGGGTCGCCCCACCGTGCGCGATGCCCCGCCCGGCCAGACCGGTGGCAATGGAGATCATCGCGCTGATCTCCTGTGCCGAATACGTGTTAAGGCCGCTCATACGATGGAATTTGCCGTCCGCACCGCGCTGAACGAGGTCCTGGTCGAGCGTCTTCGGCTGCACGCGTGACACCAAGGCCCCGGCCTTGAGGAGAGCGGTAACCGCCTGCGCCACGGCCTCGCGATAGGCGCCCGCCCCGATATCGGAGCCTTGCGGCGCACCGAGCCTCGCTGTCAGTCGGTCCAGGTGTCCGGGCAGGTCTCCCGCCGAGATTTCGCCCTTCGAGACCTTTTCCCACAGGCCTTCCAGAATGGTCAGCGTATCGCTGGCGAAGGTTTGTCTTGCAAAGGCCGTATTCTGCGCGCCGCCAAACAGATTTTCAGCCAGGATGGAGACCGTGTCGGAAAACAGGCTCGCCACGCCGCCGGGCTCCATCGCCGGGCCGAAAACGATGGCTTGCGCATCCGTCTGTTTGATAAAATCCGTCAGGTTTCGGCCGGCATCCGTGAGGGTTTCGATATCGTGCGCCTGGCGGACAGACTGGTCCCAAGTATTCAGCTTGAAATCCGTGGCTGGCCTGGACGCTTCCCCACGCAGGCCGGAGGTTGCTCCCGTCGAACCCAGGTGCTCGCCGGCAAGTTTTGTGCACATGATCATGAGCGCGGAAATTTCAGCAGGCGTCATGGTTTTACCGCGCGCGACGTTCGACGCCAGCGATGCGCCATCGAACAGCATTTTGGCACCATCGCGCAACGCCTGCGCCATTTCACCACCAATGCCGTTACGCTGGAGGAAACGATCGATCGCGCCGTCCAGTCCGCGGATATCCCCACCATCAAGCTCGACGAAGTCACCCCACAATTCGCGGAACAAGGCCGTGAGTTCGGACTTGAATGTCTCCTTTCCGGCCCCTGCGTAATTCTTCGCGATCAGGTCGATCGTTTCGCCCGCAACCGCTTCAACCGAGGAGATAGGTTTGTCGGTCCGCGTCAGATGCTTTTCCGTCAGCAGCCGCCGCATCGAGGCTCCATCGAAGAGGCCCGAGCTGAACAGCGTGTCCAGCTTGGAAACCTCGGGGATGGCGCGGCCACTCACCGTCCGTTCGCCGCCCCTGGCGTAGCTGCCCAACTGGCTGAAGAGATCGGCGTCGAACAGGCCTTCGCCGAAGACATGGCCGTCGATAAGGCTGTCGTGAAGCTGCGGCATCACCGAGCCGACGCCCTTGGTCAAGCCATCGAGAGCCTCGCCCATGTCAGGCAGGCGGGGCAGCACTTCCTTCTGGTAGAACTCGTTATAGGCCGCCTGTATCTTATCGGCATTGGCAGTCATCGTCTCGCCCGGCAGCACCGCCATGTAGAAGGCAAGCGCGCTGCTGTATTCCTGGAGAACGGACTGGATATCCTTGCCGGAAGACAGTCCCTCCTTCAGGATGCCTCCATCGACGACCTCCGCCTTGAAGCTGCCGGTGAGCAGTTCACGAAGGTCCTTGATCTCCTTGTCGCGGGTCAGCGTATTTTCCAGGATCTTCGCGGCATCCGTTTCGGTTTCCGGCGCGACACGATTGCCTGTGCTCAAGATATGGCGAAAACCCTCGAAGACTTTCCGCGTGAGCAGAGACATAGTTGCCGGATCATTTTGCAGAATGGCGATCGCATTGGTCAGATCCTTGAGAATTTCTTCCTGATTGAGCGGCTTCTCGCTGAAGCGCTTGGGAAGCTCCTTGTATTTCTCGTACTTCTCCTTCGCCTCTAGAAGATCGAGAAGCGTGATCAGTTTCTGCTCGGTGGAATATTTGTCCGGATTGAGGACGACATCTATGCTCTGGAAGTCGCGCTTGTCATCTTTGTAGCCCTCGAAGATACCCCGATAGATCTCGTCCCGCAGGCTTGAGCTGTTTAGGCGTTCGAGTTCGTTCTGGATATGGCTTGGATTGTTCTGGTTTCCGACGGCCTCGACCATATTTATCCCCCCGTTTGGTTTGCCCTGCCGATCCCGATCACCACCCACCCTAAACCGCTTCCGCCGGGCGCGACCTTGAAAGAAATCACCGGAGCCAATGAGGCGGGAAATTATCCACGATTCCGAAATCGTCAATAAAATGTTTATAATTTTTGAATTTTTTCGCTAAACGGACGATATATTCGTTATTTGTACGATGCAATTATAGATTTTCTCCAATTTATAGTATTTTATAATTCGATAAAAAACAGATTTGCAAAAATATTCTTCCTCTCATCCTCAAAAAGGCCGATGCCGACCGGGGAAATTGAGCAAACCGGGGATATCGTCTCCGTCCTGCTTGTCGCCGGACGATCCACGAAGCGTGGCCGAGGGACGCTCGCCGAACCGCGTGCGGTATTCCGCAGCGAAGCGGCCAAGGTGCGAAAAGCCCCATTTCAAAGCTATATCGGCGACCGTCTGACCTGGGGAAGCGTTTTTGAGATCCGCATGCACCCTCTCCATCCGCAGGGATTGGAGATAGGTCATGGGCGATGATTGCCGGAACTGCTTGAAACCCAGTTGGAGCGTGCGCGAACTGACGCCGCACACCTTTGCGAGATCCTCAAGTGTGATCGCCTCGCCGACATGCGCGTGCATATAGTCTATCGCGCGCCGCACATGGCGTGGCACGGGCATTGCCACACAGCGATCGAGAAGGTTCGAGTAGCGATGAGGCACCGTTTCCAACAAGAGCTGGACTAGGCTTTCCATCATCGCATTGAGCGCCAGCGGCGCCTGCCGCAGAATTTCTCCGCTGGAAAGACCAGCATGCAGCGTTTGGGCAAGCTGATCGAGCACGAGCCCGCCGTCCCGTGTCAAATCGACATCGAAGGCGAAGCCGAGGCTTCCGGAACATTCGTCCTGTAGCCGCGACGTGAGGCGTCGGCGCAATTCCGGCGCATCGATGATCAGGACGAGATGTTCACGCGGGCCGCGGGACCAGTACCCGGTCTGGGCTGCGCCATCGACGATGATCCCGCGTCCGGGTGGTGACAACACCTCCTGCTTGCCGAGCTTGATGAGCGAAATCCCGGTGCGCGGCAGGAACATGATGAGTTTGTCGGTGGCGGCCTCCCGCTCCATGGCGAAATCGCCCTCGTAGCTGCACCGACCGACCCTCAACCATTGGGTCGATGCGAGTTCGCAATCGAAGGACAATGGAGCATTCGGGGATGGCGTAACGAAAATTCTCGACGTCGGGGTCGACAGAGCCTCACCGAGCGCATCCGCGTCCGAGCCGCACGACCGGAAATAGTTGTTATTTTTGGGTGGTTCCCCACTATCCGACATCGGCTTCTCACCTCAGGCCCTTTGAAACAGCGCCAGCTTTTTCCTGCCTAATTAGCTCAGAAACCAAATAAAGAATAAATTAAAACGGAACTGTAAAATATGATTATAAATGCCGAAATCGGATATGTCATTCGCTTTATGGACAATTAGAAGGATAAAAAGTTCGCAATGCGGATATACTTTGAGAAATCGGAAGGATTTCACGTTTTATATCCTTATGATTCAAGAATGAAATTAACAATATACTTCCATTGCATTTGACATCAGGAAAATAACTGACTAGCCATCGATTAACAAAAGCCAAAGGGGGATGTCGTCAGTGGCAGTCGATTCCGTAGACTTCGATGCAGGTATTCCCTCTACAGCCGGAGGATCCAGTGAATCGCTGACGGGTGGTGTAACGGCACCGACGAGCGCGACCCGGAAAATCGATCCGGCCAGCGAAGAGGACATACTCGATGCCGCGGTGGAGGCGTTTTTGCCCGGCATGATCTCCAACACGCTCATGCTCAACAACTCCCTCTTCAATTTCGTCAAGGAAGCGATCGACGAGGGTGATGAAGGCTGAGCCCGTGACGGGCTCTCGTGTTTCCAGTTTGTTTTGCGTCTAGGGTTTATTTGATGAGCGCGGATGGATCGCATAATCGTGCAATGCCGGCACCGATCGAGGCTGTCGCGCGGGACGCGTCTCAGCCTGTCCAGCAGGTTGTCGCAAACCGGATTGGAAACGAGACTGCTTTGGCGCAGCCGCTGCCGGTCGACAGAGAGATCCTGACCGGCCTGCGAAAAGTGATCCCGCAAGCGGATGTGCCTCAGTCGGTTGTCACGCAACCCTCCGGAGGTGACTATTCGTCCGGTTTCCTCAACCGCCTCGTATCGTTCTTCGCGCGGACGGAAGACGCCACCTCGGGTACGGACAAGATACGGATTGCCGACGATCCGGGACGCACCAGGGACGGCGACAAGGTGTCGGACCTCAATCATGCGATCGACCGGCTGGAGCAGTCCCAACAGTTCGCAACCGGCATGACGCTGATGTCTTCGCTCACTCAGTCGGTCATGTCGTCCTCGAAGCGCCTAACTCAGGGGCAGTGAGGTGGATATGGCTTCCTTCGTTCCAAATCGCGCAAATTCCTTCCGGCGGTCCCTTGCCCTGCTGCTTCTTTCGGCTCTGTTGTCGGGATGCAGCGAGAACGTGCTGTCGGCCCTCGATCAGAGGGACGCACGCGATGCTCAGGTCGTTCTCGAACGGGCCGGCATCACCGTCACTGTGCTTACGGAAGACGATTCGACCTTCACCATCACCGTCGATGCCAAGGATCACGCACAAGCCGTCGAACTGCTTGCGGAAGCCGGCCTGCCACGTCAGGCCCGCAGCACAGTGGCAGACCTTTTCCCCGGAGATGGTTTCCTCGTAACGCCATTCGAACAGAAGGCTCGCATGGGCTTTGCCGTCGAGCAACAGCTGGCTGAAACGCTTTCGGCGCTGGATGGTGTCGCGTCGGCTCGTGTCCATGTCGTGCTGCCGGAAGACAACGGACGCGGTCTTGTCAAGGAGAAGGCCCGCGCCTCCGCGCTCCTGCAATATCGCCCCGGTGCAAATCTGCCGGATATCGACATGAAAAGCCGCGCTATTCTTTTGAACAGCATCCGTGGCCTGGCCTATGAAGACGTATCCGTCGTGACCAGTCCGTGGACCGAGATCGGCACCGTTCCTCAGGTCACGGGCATTGCTGCAACGCCGGCGACGCCGGTGGAACTGGCCGGGGCCAAGGATACCTATTTCAGTTTCCTGCCCCACACGCGCATCCTGACTATCGCGGGCGCGATTGTACTTGCACTCGCGGCAAGCCTTCTGTTGCTGGCACCACGCCGGAAGGAAAACGGCTGATGCGTAGCGCCACGGGGAACGGCCCAAGAGATCTGGAAGATGCCGGCATACGGCGGGCAGCTCTGCTTACGGCCGATGCCGACGATGTTCTTCTGTCAGGATATGACGCCGATGCGGTGCTCTTCCGGCGTCTCATCGCGACCCCAAGGCTTCAGCGGCGGCTTTTCGAGCGATTGGCGGGGTCTGCCGGCGACCCGGCAACGGCCGACGCCGATCTTCGCCGGCTCCTCCTGCTGTCCCCCGACGACCGCGCCATGGCGGCGGTTTGCGCGGGCCTGACCTATCATCTGCACGCGTTCGGCGCCGTGCTGGCGATCGATGCACTTACCTCGGTGTTCGGCAAAACGGCCGCACACTTTGCCGCTACGCATGCAGCCTTGTCTCCGCTCACGACCACCGTTCTGGATATGCACAATCCGGAAACGGAACGGATCGTGAGGGCCGACGGCGGGCACATTCTTTTCCTTTGGGCGAGCCATTGTGGTCTGGCGGGGCTTTGGCGGGCCACGCTGGGCGGCATGGACGCCCCCGGCTCCGCGGTTCTTTTCAGGAATGCGGCGATCGAGATCGGTGCGGCGATCTCCCGGTTCGGCCTGGAGAAGGATTGATGCGCCCGCCGTCGGAGAACCCCAGCCGGATCATTCGCGCCGCTGAATTCGGCCCGCTGCACGATGCCGCCACCCTCGTCGAGGAGGCACGTCGGGCCGCAACGGAAGCGCAAGCACAGGCGCGTGAAACGCGCAACGCCGCCCGGGAAGAGGGTTTCAGTGCCGGATATGCGGAAGGGCTGCGCCGATCCGCGGAATGTTTTGCCGAAGCGGCGATGGAAACACGCAAAGGGCTTTTCGATCTGGAAGGCCGTATCGTGCCGCTGGTCCTGCGTGTTGTCGAGGATATCGTCGGCTGCCTCGGCTCGGAGGAGCTTTGCCGCAGGCTTGTCACACGCGCCATTACGGAAACAGGTGAAACCGGCCCCATCCTTTTGCGTGTCGCTGCCGGCGAGGAAACGCTGGTTCGGGAAGCGCTTGCCACCACCAACGTTTCGATCGAAGTCGCTGCCGACCGTTTCCTCGAAGAGGGCGAGATGGTCATGGAAAGCGCCATCGGCCGCCGCCATATCGGCATTCGCGAGCAGCTCGGCGCCTTAAAGGAGGTCGCCGGTCATGGTTGAGGCGCTCGCGCGTCTGGAGAAGACGCTGGCCGGCAGCCGGACACGCCGGCAGAGCGGCCGGGTCGTGAGCGTTTCGGGCCTGCTCGTGCGGGCGAATATTCCTGCCGTGCGCATCGGCGAGCTGTGCGAACTCTATGAACCAGGGTGCGGGCGGCTCGGCCTTGCGGATGTCGTCGGCATCGATGGTGAAACGGCTCTCCTTTCGCTTCATGGCGATACCCGCGGCATATCCATGCGGACCGAAGTCGTGCCGACCGGCGAGGAGCCGCATGTCGTCGTCGGCGATTTTCTTATCGGCTCCGTCATCGATGCGCATGGACACCTCCTGAAGCGCACATCGGCGCCAACCGGGGATGATGAACGGTTCTCACGGCCGCTCCATGCTGCACCCGCAGACCCTCTTTCGCGCCGCCCGGTCAAGCGGAGCTTCCCGGTTGGCATTCCCAGCATAGACGGGCTGCTGACATGCGGCGAAGGGCAGCGCATCGGCATTTTCGGTTCACCCGGCGTCGGCAAGTCGATGCTTGTCGCCGACATCATCGAGAACAGCGACGCCGATCTGGTCGTTTGCGCGCTTGTCGGCGAACGAGGGCGGGAGGTCGGCGAATGCGTGGACCGGATGATGCCGTCAGGCCATTCGACGAACAGAATTCTCGTCGTCGCGACATCGGACCGCCCGGCACTCGAACGATGCAAGGCCGTGTTGACGGCAACCACGATCGCCGAGCATTTCCGCGACAAGGGCAAGCGCGTCCTTCTCGTGGTCGACAGCGTGAGCCGCATGGCGCGAGCCCTGCGCGAGGTGGGTCTCTCGGCGGGCGAACCACCCGTCCGACGGGGTTTCCCACCCTCGGTCTTCGCCGCGATGCCTCAGCTCTTCGAGCGCGCCGGCAACAGCGCCCACGGCACGATGACGGCCTTCTACACGGTACTCGTCGAGGGGGAGGAACAGGACGATCCCATCGCGGAGGAAACGCGGGCCTTGCTCGACGGCCATATCGTGCTTTCCGAGCGGATTGCCCAGGCGGGGCAGTTTCCCGCCATCGACGTGCTCGCAAGCCGCAGCCGCACCATGCATTCGGTCGTGGACGAGCGCCACGAATGGGCTTCAGCCCGCGTTCGCTCCCTGCTCGCCCTTTACAGGGAAATCGAACTGCTGATCCGGGTCGGGGAATATCGCGAGGGGCAGGACGCAGCTGCGGACGAGGCGGTCCGCAAGCGCGACCGGATCAACACCTTCCTTTTCGGACACAAAAACGCCTGCGCCTTCGAGACGACGGTCGGCAGCCTGAAGGATCTCGCCCGATGAACATCGTTCCTTCCCCCCTGTCACTGAAAACGGCCGTGCAGGACGAGGTTCCGTCTTGCATCGACGATACCCGGCCCGCCTGGCGCATCACCTTCCCGCATGGCGATGTTTCCGTTCGCCCCCTGCCCCCTGACATCGCGCTGCGCAGGCTGGGTGAAGCCACCTCTGTCCGCGCGAGTGTTGCCGGCAGCACCGCAGAGCTTCTTCTGCCGAAGGAGACGCTCCAGCTGGTCATCGAGCGGCTCGAACCGCTCGTGCTCTGGGAGCGCTTGTCGCCGCCCGCCCAGGCCGACGTGCTCGAATGCCTGCTGGCCGACATTCTCAAGCGTCTCGAAGACGAGATCGGCGGCATGCTTTCCATCGACGATATCCGTCCGCTCGCCGAGACCACTCTCGACATCAATTACGCATTCGACGTGCGGTGGGACGGCCTGGCGTTCGTATTGTGCGGCGCCTTCGAGCCAAACATGCTTTCCGGCCTGGCTCGATGGGCCAAACGCCTGCCACCTCGCAGCCTGCGGCACTTGACGACGGTCGTGTGCCTGCGCCGAGGTTATGCCACGCTCACGGCGGCTGAGATCGCAAGCCTTTCGTCCGGCGATGCGATCGTCATCGATCCCGCGATGGCGAGCACCGCGGTCGCTGTGACCGGCGAATGCTATCTCGCTGCCTGCACCCGCACGCTGGAAGGCTTCGTGCTCACCGAATCCCTGCTCAAACGCCCCACCAGCCCGATGAGGCATTTCATGTTACATGAACCGATTGACGACCAACTCCATGGCGCGCCGCAACCCTCGAGCATCGCGGATATCCCGATCAAACTGGTCTTCGAGGCTGGCCGCGTGGAGCTGCCGCTTGGCCGGCTCGAAGCGCTTGGCGAGGGACACGTCTTTCCACTGGACAGGCCGTTCGATGAAACCGTTGATATCGTTGCCCAGGGGCGGATCATCGGCCGAGGCGAAATCGTCACGCTGGACGGTTTTGCCGCGGTCCGGATAACCGCGCTCACCGACTGATGGAAGGCACGTTCCCCCTCACCCAGAGCCTGGCGGCAATGACCGTGATCTCGGCCCTGCCCGTGATCGCCGTCGTCGCGACATCCTTCACCAAGATTTCCGTGGTCCTACTGATCGTGCGAAACGCGATCGGCATCCAGCAGACGCCGCCGAACCTGCTCGTTTTCGCAATCGCGATCGTGCTGTCGGCCTTCGTCATGAATCCGATCCTGCAGGAGACGTGGCGCATTCTTCTCGCCTCGAACGCGGATTTCGGGACCATCGGCGGCATGACGGCCGGGGTGGCGGAACTGTCCGGCCCACTCAAATCTTTTATGCTGACCTATTCGGACGAGGAGGTGCGCGGCTTCTTCGTCGAGGCCTCCCGACAGGTCTGGCACGCCCCTTCCGCAACCCCGCCCAGTCCCGACGACATCACCATTCTAACGCCGGGCTTCCTCGTCTCGGAGCTGACGCGTGCATTCCAGATCGGCTTCCTGATCTATCTGCCCTTCCTGATGATCGATTTTGCGGTTTCCGCGATCCTCGTTGCGCTTGGCATGCAGATGATGTCGCCCACCGTCGTCTCGACGCCGCTGAAGCTTCTGCTGTTCGTCGCCGTTGACGGCTGGCGGCGGCTGCTTGAGGGGCTCGTTCTCTCCTATGCGGGCTGACCGATGAGCGAAGACGCGTTCGCCGTAGAGATTACCGGCTCCATCCTCGCCACATTCGCCATGGCCGGACCGGTGCTCGCCTTCGCTGCGCTGATCGGGCTCGTCATCGCCGTGCTACAGGCCGCGACCCAGATCCAGGAACAGACCATCGCGCAGATCATAAAGTTCTTTTCGGTGTCGCTGCTGCTGCTCGTGTTCGGCCGCGCGCTCGCAACGCCACTGGTCGAACACTCGATCCATATCCTCAACGACTTTCCCACCATGGTCCGGTAACCGCCCGATGGCGCCGGAGCCCTTTTCCCTTGTCGGCGAACAGGCCGCCCTTCCGGCAGCAGCCGCCCTTGGCGCCGCGCGGGCGCTCGGCATAACCGTGATCTTTCCTCTGTTCACGCTGTTCAACATCACGGGCATCCTCCGCTTCGGCTTGGCCATCGGCCTTTCGGCACCCTCCGTTTCCCATGCCTATGGCATTCTTGCCGCCGGCGGCACGCCCTGGCTCGATGTCGCAGGTCTTTGCCTGAAGGAGCTTGCCTTTGGCGGATTGCTCGGCATGGGTCTCGGCCTTCCCTTCTGGGCAGCGCAGGCCGCCGGCGACATGACCGATGTCTATCGCGGCGCCAATGCCGCCAACCTGTTCGATCAGGTCAATTCCTTGGAGACGACACCGCTCGGTTCCCTGCTGATGTCGATCGCACTGGGGATTTTCGTCGCCTCCGGCGGCATCGTCGATCTCGTGGCGATCTTCTACAATTCCTTTGCCCTATGGCCGCTGTTCACGCTCACACCGGTCGCCGGAAGCGACTGGCTCGCCATCATCCTGGAGAGTTTCGCCCGCCTGTTTCGCGTCGGCGCCGTGCTGGCCTCGCCGTTCGTCGTCGTCCTTTGCGCCGTGGAGCTGTCGCTTGCCTTTGTCGGCCGCTCCGCCCGACAGTTTCCCGTGAACGACGGGGCGGCGACCTTCAAGAACCTCGCCGTCGTGCTGGTGCTCGTCATCTACGCGTCCTTTGCCACAAGCTACTTCGGCACCATCTGGACCGAGGCGTTCGGCGAAACAAAGGGCTTCATGGAGGCCGGCATTGGGCAAGAATGACGACACGGAGGAAAAACGCCTTCCGCCGAGCCGGATGAAGCTGGATCGTTTGCGCCGCGAAGGCCAGGTGCCGCGATCACGCGATATGACCGCCGCGCTGTCGGTTCTCGCGATCGTTATCTGGCTCGCCTGGGGTATCGGCGGCCTCATGCACGACTTCGCAGCCGCATTCGACGCTACCCTGCAGATCGCCCGCGGGTCGACGGGCATCGAGGCTCTTGCATCCGTGCTTGGAAAAATGGGGGCAGCCCTGTTGCAGATCGTCTGGGCACCGCTCCTGCTCGGTCTCTCGGTCGCGGTCATCGTCTCCATCATCGATGCCCGCGGGCTTCCCGTCTCGATGAAGCACATGTCCTTCGATTTCGCCCGCCTCAATCCGGCCGAAGGGTTGAAGAAGATCGTCTCCCTGAACAGTCTCGCTGAATTCCTCAAGGGCATAGCGAAGCTCGTCCTGCTCGGTGTAGCGGGTAGCGGTGCCCTGCTCTATTTCCTGAACGGCGTGTTCTGGTCGCCGCTTTGCGGCGAGACGTGCAGCCTTGCCGTCAGCGTGCACCTCGTCGGCACCATCGTGGTCATCTCCGCCGTCATCATGCTCGTTGCAGCCTTTTTCGATCTGCGTATATCACGCGTCCTGTTCCGCCATGAGCATAGGATGTCAAAGACCGAGGCACGGCGC
>CBFGOD010000036.1:0-16268 GCA_965650295.1 uncultured Shinella sp.
AACCCGTAAAATCGGGATTGGTCGCCAGGAAGTAGGCGGCCGCGCTGCCGACGACGGCACCGCCGACGATAATCACATCATAGGAGATTTTCGAAGCGGCCATCACTTGTCCTCGAAATGGCCGACGGCGGTGAAACTGCCGCCCTGGAAGCGCACGGCCGGATCGTTCGGATCGCCCTGCTCCGTCTTTGCAAAAACCTTGTCGGCATAGTCGTCGGCGCTGTCTTCCGGCCTGTAGCCCAGCGATGCGGCGGTGCGGTTGTCCCAAAAGGCACGACTGTTGTTCGACATGCCGTAGGCCACCATGAAGCCGACCCGCTCCGCCGACAGGCACTTTTCGACAAGCTGGCGGCAATCGCGGTAGGAGAGCCAGGTGATGAGATGGCGTCGGTCGGTCGGCTCCGGAAAGCAGGAACCGATGCGGATCGAGACGGTCTCGATACCGAACTTGTCGAAATAGTAACGGCCGAGATTTTCGACGAAGGTTTTCGAAACGCCGTAAAGGCTGTCCGGGCGTGTCGGTACGGTGCCGTCGATCGTCTCGGTGCGCTCGTAGTAGCCGATGGCGTGCACGGAGCTGGCATAGACGATGCGCTTGACGCCGTGCTGGCGGGCAGCCTCGTAGATGTTGTAGCCACCGGAAATGTTGCTATCGAGGATCGTCTTCCATTCGGCCTCGAGCGGCTGGCCGCCGAGATGCACGATGGCGTCGCAGCCCTCCACGGCCTTGGAAACCGCATCGAAATCGGCAAGCTCAAGCGGGAAATCCTCCTCGTGGGAGGCGATGTTTTCGCAAGGTTTGCGGTCGGAAAGGCGCACGACCTTGCCAAGACGCGTCCCGGACTGGCGCAACGCCGTACCGACACCGCCGGCCGCACCCGTCAGAAGAATTTTCTGGAAATGGGACATGACAGCCCTCTTTAACGAAGCTGCGCCAGCGCACCGGCAATGCGGTCGATGGCGAGCGTGAGATTGTCGCGGGATGTCGCGAAGGAAAGACGGATATAGGGCTCGACGCCGAAGGCTGCCCCCGGCACGGTCGCGACCTTGCCCTGCGTCAGGAGATAGGAGGCAAGCGCGGTGTCATTGGCGATGACGGTGCCATCCGGCGCCGTCCTGCCGATATAGGGCGCACATTTCGGGAAGAGATAGAATGCCCCTTCCGGCGCGCGCACCTCCAGCCCTGGAATGGCACCGAACCCCTTGGCGACCAGCGCACCGCGCGCCTTGTATTCGGCAACCGCGGCTGTCACGAAATCCTGTGGCCCATCGAGCGCCGCGGCCGCGGCGACCTGCGTGATCGACGACGGGCACGTGGTGCTCTGCGACTGCATCTTGTTGAGAACCTTCGTCAGATCCTTCGGTCCCGCCGCATAGCCGAGCCGCCAGCCGGTCATGGCGTAAGCCTTGGAGACGCCGTTGATCAGCAGCGTGCGGTCGCGCAGCTCCGGGCAGGCATTGACGAAGGAGGTGAAGGGCACATCGGCGCAAACGATATGTTCGTAAATCTCGTCCGACATGATGGCAACGCGCGGATGGCGGGCCAGCACCGCGCCAAGCGCCTTCAGTTCATCGGCGGTATAGATCGCCCCGGTCGGATTGGACGGTGAATTGAACAGGAACCAGCGGGTCCTGGACGTGATCGCCGCTTCCAGCCGCTCGGGCGTGATCTTGAATTCATCCTCGACACCGCAGGGCACGACCACGGGCACGCCGCCATGCAGGATCACGATATCCGTATAGGACACCCAATAGGGTGCGGGAACCACGACTTCGTCGCCGGCCTCCAGCGTGCCGAGAAAGGCGTTGAACAGGATCTGCTTGGCGCCATTGCCGATGGAAATCTCGTCCATGGCATAGTCGAGACCGTTCTCGCGCTTGAATTTCCGAACGATTGCCTCGCGCAACTCGGGAAGGCCGTCGGGTGCCGTGTAGCGGGTGATGCCACGCTTCATCGCATCGACGGCGGCGTCCACGATATGGGCGGGCGTATCGAAATCCGGCTCACCGAGCGAGAGATCGATAACGTGCTCGCCCTTTGCCCGCATGGCCTTGGCAGCCATGGAGACAGCCATGGAGGGAGACGATTTGATGGTGGACGCGCGATGGCTTTCGAAGGCGATCATGTTCATGCTTTTCCTCCCGACTTGCCATAAAGCGCGGCCTGTTCGCCGGTGATGTAGCCGTGCTTGACATCGTGGGCGACGGCATCGGCGGGACGCGCCGCCGGATCGCCGTAGCCACCGCCACCAGGCAGCGAGAGCACGAGGCGCCGGCCTTCCGGCACGAATTGCAGTCCCTTGCCCTTCAGCGTCGTCCCGTCATCGAGCGCCACACCGCCGGGCGCACCGTCGAGGCCGCCATCGCGGCCACGGGCCGGGTGGTCGAGACGGTCGAACATGGCGGAGAAGCGGAACGAAAAACCCTCGGCCGCCTCGATCTCGATCATCTGGCCAAGCCCCCCGCGCTGGGCGCCGGCACCGCCGGAGCCATCGCGCAATTCCTTGCGCCAGATGACGACCGGACCGACATTTTCCGTCGCCTCGATCGGCATCGTATGCACACCACTCGGGAACGCCGTGGCATTCAGTCCGTCAAGCGAGGCGCGCGCACCGGAACCGCCGGAGTTGAACATCAGGATTTCCGCGCCCTTGCCGCCGATCTGATCGGAGATCGGACGCACGCTCATATGCAGGTTCCAGAGCGCGCTTGCGCCCTCCGCCGGCACCTGGCCGGGCAGCGCTTGATGCAGCGCGCCAAGCACGAGATCCGGCACGAAATGGCCCAGCACATGACGCACGGCGACCGGAGCCGGGCGCTTCGCATTGAGAATGCAGCCCTCGGGAGCCGCGACCTCGAACGGCGCAAGCGACGCCGCATTGTTTGGAATATCAGGCGCCACGACGCATTTGATGCCGTAGCAGGCATAGGCTTTCGCATAGACCAGCGGCACATTGATGCCGAACTTGCTCATGCCGGATGTTCCGTCGAAATCCACCAGGACGCCGTCCGGGCCGATCGTGAGCTTTGCGGCGAGATGCACGGGCTCATCATAGCCATCGAGATCGAGGCTATAGGACCAGCTGCCATGCGGCAGGTCTTTCAACCGCTCCAGCGTCGCCTCGCGGCTGTGCTTGAGAATGAAGCCGCCGATCATGGAGAGGTCTTCGAGGTTGAACTCCGTCAGCATGTCGATGAGGCGGCGGTGGCCGGTCTCGTTGCAGGCGGCGAGCGCATGGAAATCGCCGACCACCTTGTCGTTCTCACGCACATTGTTGCGAACGATATGGATGAGCGTGCGGTTGAGCGCGCCGCGCTCGAAAAACTTCGTGATCGGAATGAAGAGACCTTCTTCGTAGACTTCGCGCGCATCCGGGCCGAAGCCCCGACCGCCGATATCCACCACATGCGCGGTGGAAGCGAAGTAACCGACCAGCTTGCCATGGTGGAAGGAGGGGGTGACGACGGTGATATCGTGCAGATGGCCTGTCCCCTTCCAAGGATCGTTGGTGATGTAGACGTCGCCCTCGAAGATATTGTCGGGGCCGATATCGTCGATGAAGTGCGCGACGGACTCAGCCATCGCGTTGACATGGCCGGGCGTGCCTGTGACGGCCTGGGCCAGCATGCGGCCTTCAAGGTCGAAGACGCCGGCGGAAAGATCGCCCGCCTCGCGGACGGAGGTGGAAAAGGCGGTGCGGATCAGCGTCTGCGCCTGTTCTTCCACAACGGAAACGAGACGGTTCCACATGACCTGCATATGGATGTCGATCATCGACTGGTTCATGGGTTTCGTCCTTACAGCCGGGTGATGAGCAGGCAGCCATCGCGCTGCACGATAGCCTTGAAGGCAGCGGTGAGCATGGTAGACGTCTCCCGCTCCACGACGATGGCGGGGCCTTTCACGACATCGCCGGCCTTGAGGCTCTCACGGTCGTGGATGCCCGCATCGAGGAAAGCCCCCTGCGACGCTTCGAAAAGGCGGCGGGTCCTGGCGGGTGCAACGATGCTCCCCTCCCCGACCGGCGCCACGCGGGCAACCGGCGGCAAGGGCGAACTTGCCTTGACCGACCAACTGACGATCTCGATGTCGAGACCCTCGATAGCCCTGCCGAAGAAGCGCTCGTATTCCGCTTCGAACCGGGCGGCGATCCGTTCGGCGCTGCCGGCGTCGAATTTTTCGGCTTCCAGCGACACGGGAATGTCCCAGCCTTGGCCGGCATAGCGCATGAAGAGCGTGCGTTCGATGACCGGCGCACCGCTATCCAGCCCACCCTCGACGAAACCGAGCGCCTCGGCCTGCATGGCCGCGACCAGCTTGTTCGCCTCGGAAAAATCGAAACCGGAGAGATTGAAGACGGCACTGCGCACGGCCTCGTAACCGAAGGGCGCGCGCAGGAAGCCGATCGCGGAGCCGACGCCGGCGCCAGAGGGCACGAGGAAGGTGGAGATGCCCATCTTCTCGCAAAGCCGCGCCGCATGCAGCGGGCCGGCACCGCCGAAGGTGATCATGGTGAAGTCGGCAATGTTCTTGCCATTCTCCACCGTATGGACGCGGCCGGCATTGGCCATGTTCTCGTCCACCATCTCGCAGGCGCCATAAGCGGCGGCATCCGGATCAAGGCCGATGACGGCGCCGATATCGTCGGCCATCGCCTGACGGCTGGCGTCTATCGAGAGCGGGATTGCTCCACCGGCAAAATTGTCGGGATCGAGCTTGCCGAGGATGAGATCGGCATCCGTCACCGTCGGGTTCTTGCCGCCGCGCTGATAGCAGGCCGGTCCCGGCTCGGAGGCTGCGGAATGCGGGCCGACGCGGATCTGGCGCATACCGTCGACCGAGGCGATGGAGCCCCCGCCGGCGCCGATCTCCACCATCTCTACGACGGGAATGGAGATCGGCATGCCGGAACCCTTGCGGAAACGATAAGTGCGCGCGACCTCGAAAGTCTTGGCCGTCTTCGGCACCTGGTTTTCGATCAGGCAGATCTTGGCCGTCGTACCGCCCATATCGAAGGACAGCACCGTATCGAGCCCATGACGGCGAGCAATGTCGGCCGCGAAGATCGCGCCGCCCGCCGGGCCGGATTCCACGAGACGCACAGGAAACTCGGAGGCGCTTTCGACGGAAACGATGCCACCGCCGGAATGGATCATGAAGACCGGGCAACGCACGCCGATCTCCTTCAGCGAGACGACGAGGCGGTCGAGATAGGATTTTATCGCCGGCTTCACATAGGCATTGGCACAGACGGTATTGAAGCGCTCGAATTCGCGCATCTGCGGCGACACTTCCGAGGAAATCGAGACGGAAACCTGCGGCAGGCGCTTCAGGATCGCGTCGCGCACCGCCACTTCATGCGCACCGTTGGCATAGGCATGAATGAAGCCGATGGCGACGCTTTCATAACCGCCTGCGGCGATCGCCTCGACGACGGCGGAAACCGAGGCCTCATCCAGCGGCAGCAACACCTTGCCGGCCGCATTCATGCGCTCGCGCACCACGAAACGATCGGCGCGAGCGATGAGGGCCGGCGGCAGCGTAATATTGAGGTCATACTGTTCGAAACGGTTTTCCGTGCGCATTTCCAGCGTGTCGCGAAAGCCCTCGGTGGTGACGAAGGCGGTTCTGGCGCCGCGACGCTCGATCAGCGCATTGGTGGCAAGCGTCGTCCCGTGGATCAGAAGACCGATCTCGGTGAGGGCAATACCGGCCATATCAGCGACCGCACCGACCCCCTTGAGGATCGCCCGCTCCGGCGCGGCATAGTCCGTCAACACCTTGGTCGAATGCATGACGCCGTCGAGATCAAGGGCGATATCCGTAAAGGTTCCGCCGATATCGACGCCCACCCGGCAGTTCCGCGGCACGTTGCTGGCCATTTCATTCCCCACAGTGACACGCCCTTGGGCGCCCGATCCCAATCCGGCGCGAAGCGCCAGCGAAGCTCTGACACACCAGTTTCCACGGCTGGCGCGCCGACGCAAGATTTCTGCTTGACGGATTTTGGATATATCACTTATCATACATGTGTCAACTGAAATTGAAGCCCGATTGCGACGAGAAAAACGTCGCAATCGGAACATGGCGCCGGCCGCCTTTTCTTCAGAAACGGGTAGGAGGCGTGACAAGACAAAAAGTTCAACGACTTAACCAGAGGTAAGCGCAATCTCCGCCAAGCGATCGTCGCGATCATGCAACGGGTGCCGCCGGACCCAATCCGGCTACACCCTTTGCTGGACGCATTCAGGGCAGTGCTTTCTTCATCCCACTAGCGGCGATCGTCCTGTTGCGCCCCTTCGCCTTGGCTTCCAGCAAGGCGGCATCAGCGCGCGTGATCAATGTCTCGACGGTGCCGCCTGCGGGGGAAGCTGCAACCCCCACCGAGACCGAAACCGTCCCGAGGATCTGCCCGGCATGGGAGAGCGCGACGCTGCTGATCCTGTCACGCAGCGTTTCGGCGAGGCTGGCCGCCTCCCCCTCGTCGAGGGACGGCAGGAGGGCGGTAAATTCCTCCCCGCCGAAGCGAAACGCATTGCCGACCGCGCCGATCGTCTCACGCAGGGTCTGCCCGACGAATTGCATGACGAGGTCACCGGCATCGTGCCCGAACTGGTCGTTGAAGCGCTTGAAGTGGTCGATATCGATCATCAGGCAGGCGAGCGGATCCGACCTGTGGTCGCGGGCATGCCGTTGCACCGTCTCGTCGAGGAAGCGGCGATTGAACAGACCGGTGAGCGGATCGCTGACGGCAAGCAGCGTCAGCTTCTCGCGCAGTTGCAGATTGGCAAGCGCGAGGCCGACATTTTCGGCGATGAGTTCGAGATAGAGCCTTGGCCCTTCCGGACCCAGCGCATCGACCACCCGCTCTTCGAGATAGAGCAGCCCGATCATGTCGCCCTGTGCCGTCAGCGGCACACACAGCGCGGCGATGCCGGGCGGGTCGATATGCTGGCAAGGCACATCGGAACCGTTGACGCTGCTGGCATGGGAGCGGCCGCGCCGCAGCCCCCAGCATTCCGCCGCGGGGAATACCGCGGCGGAATGCGCCGGTTCAAGCCAGGCACCGGCGCGTGCCAACGATGTGCCGGCCTCGTCGAGGACGTAGAGGGCGCCGGCAAGGCCTGGAAATATCTGCGGCGCGAAGCGCACGATCACATCCGTAAGCTCGGCCTGGTTCTGGCAGGCCTGTACGCGATGCATCATTTGCAGAATGAGATCCTTGGTGTTCTGGTCGGCCCGCCGCTCGGTATCGAGCCGCTCGCGCTCGATCAGGTTGGCACGAAACACCTCGATGGCTTCTGTCATCTCGCCGATCTCGTCGCCGCGCCGGTCCACAGGGACTTCGACGGTGTAGTCCTGCTTTGCAAGGCGGCTGACGATGCCCGTCATGCGTTTCAGCGGCATCGCGACCCGGCGCCGCAGAACGAAATAGAGCACGGCGACGAACAGCGCGCCCGTCACCCCAAGCATGATCTTGGCCACGAGGCTCCATGCGTTGCTGCGCGCGCGGGCCGCTTCAAGCTCCGCGGCCGTGCGCGTTGCCGTCAGATCGCGAAAATGGGCAACAGTCTGGAGAAGCGCCTTCTGAACCCGCTCATGCTCCGGGCCGAACAGGAGATCCTGCGCCGCGGCCTTTTCGCCCCGTTGATAGGCCTCGATGGCGGCGCGTTCGAGCTTGTCCAGTTCCTCTGCATCTGCATTAACGGCGAGCAGCGCCTGCGCCTCGGAAGACGTCAGGCTCTGGGATGCCAGTTTGGCTGCGGCCGCCTCGCGTTGCCGCTCTTCCGCTTCATCGATCTGAAACGCCTGCAAGTGGCGCTCTTCGCCGCGCATCACATAAAGCCGCGCCTCATCGGTACTGACCTCGGCGCCGAGCGCCAATTCTTCGGCGAGCGTATCGAGCATGAGATGCTGTTCGGCCGCAGCGCGCTCTTCAACGGCGCTGCGCGACGACAGGATGAAGGCGGCGCCCGACAACGCGGTCAGAGCGACCGTGATACCATAGGCCCAGTTGGTGATCGTGGTTATCCTCATGCCGCTACATTGCCAGTAGCGGCTTGAGCGAAGATTAAGAAACCATTGCCGATTGCAGCTACAGGCAAGGCAACGGGCCATGCCCACGATCAGAGGTTGGATCTGGCCTCAGGCCGCGCCTGACCTGATCATGCTGAAATAGTCGTCGCCGCCGACCTGGCCGCCCTTGAGCGCGATCTCCAGGCCATCGGCAGCACCGCCATGGGCGATGCAAAGCGGCGAGCCTGGCGTCTGCGGCAGCGGCATCTTCAGCGTCAGGGCCGCGATGCCCATCTCGCCGAGCGCATGACTGGACGTATCGCCGCCGGCAACCACTGCCCGGGAGAGACCGGCGCGGGCGACGAGCTCCGACTGAATGCGGCCAAGTGCGCGACCGAGGCGATGGCGCGCACCAATGGAGGAATCCAGTTCACCGCCCCGGTCGGCCGAAGGCCCCAGCGCCGTATAGAGCACGACGCTTTGCCCGCTTTCCAGCACCTTCAGGCCCGCCTCGATAGCCGCGGCGATGGTCCCGGCATTTCCCTCGCTTGATAGCGCAACCGGGTCGAGCGTCACGCCTGCAAACCCATTGGCCAGCGCATGGCGGATCTGGCGCTCGGTCGTCGGCGAAACGCTGCCGGAAACGACGGCGATGCGATCGACCGGCCCGGCATCCGCGAAGGCCGGCTTCTCGCCGACCAGTTCATCCTTCCGCCAGGCGGGGATCAGCGCATATTCGACGCCAGAGGAGCCGCAGACGAAACGGCTCTTTGTGCGCAGCCGATTCCAGAGCAGGCTCCCCGCCGCCACCTGCGTTGCCGGGTCGAGCACATCGAGCAACAGGATATCGGTGGCTTCCGGTTCCGGCGCACCGAGCAATCCGACATTGTCCACCAATGCGGAGGACAAATTCGTCTGGCGCGCGAGATGCAGCAGGAGGTTTGCTTCATCCATCGGCGTGACGGGGTGGCGCGACATGACGGGATGGCGGTCGATACGGTAATTGCGACCCTGATAGGCGGCGAAGAGTTCTCCGAAAGCGGTGTAGCGGCGGATCTGCGGCGCACCGACGATAAGCGGCACCGTGGCGTCGCCGAAAACGGATCGGCCGATCTCGATCGCCCGACCGATATTGCCGACGCCGGGGGCCGAATCGAAGGTCGAGCAGACCTTGTAGTGGCAGAGTTCCGCATCGAGCGACTTCAGCCAAATGAAGGCTTCCCTCAGATGCACATCCATCCAGTCCGGCGTCTCGCTGCGGCTGGTGCCGGCCAGCCCATAGGCACGGGCACCGGAGAAGCGCGAGAGCAAGGCCGCATCCGGCATTGTCAGGAAGAGCACGGTCTCGACGCCGTTCGAGGCGAGCGCCTCCATGACATCGGTCGAACCGGTGAAATCGTCGCCATAGTAGCTGATCAGAGGACGCGTCATGTCTTAGGCCGCCTTGCCGTCGGCAAATTTTTCGATGGATTGCGCAAGTTCGGGATGGTCCTTGGCATAGGTTGCGAGCGGCACGCCTGAAGCGGCGGCCTCCCAGGCCTGCCTGACCGCCTTCACCCCCGCCCCCGGCCCGCCCGGATGGCTGACGATGCCGCCGCCACAGAGATAAAGCAGCTCCGTCGAGCCGCCGGTCGCCGCGATCGTATCGGGTGCCTGCCCACCCCATTGGCCAGAGCCGATGACCGGAAGCGCCACGTCCTTCTGCGAAAATAGCGGTGTCGTCACCGCCTTGTAGGAGCGCACGAAACTTTCGTCCGGCTCCCAGTACTTCACGCGGATGCCGTTGATCTGGAACTGATCGACGCCGAGCAGGCGCCAGAACTGCTGCCAGACGGAAAATTCGAAGCCGAGGCCGGCATGGCGGGTGAGGATATCCCAGCCGTTGCGGTGGGCATGCAGCACGAGGCCGGAGCGCTTGCGCAGGAAGGCGAGGCCGCCGAAACCTATCGAATTGATGTTGACGACGGCGCAATTGCCGCCGGCCTGCAACACCCTATCGTGGTTGCGCATCATCTCGTCTGGATCGGCATGGCTGATGCCGAAGGCATACATGACCTTCTTGCCGGTTTTCTGCTCGTGGTCGAGGATTTTCGGCATGATCGCCGCCACGCGATCCTTCAGCGACGAATAGGCCGGGCTCATCAGCTTTTCGTCGTCCTTGATAAAATCGACGCCGGCATCGATGAGTTCACCGACCATCTCTGCCGTTTCATGCGGCCGCAGGCCGAGCGCCGGCTTGACGATGGTGCCGATGATCGGTCGTTTCTTCACGCCCGTCAGCGCAAAACTGCCGGACACGCCGAATTGCGGGCCGGGATGGGCGGCGGCAAATTCCGGCGGCAGCTTCATGTCGACGATGCGGATGCCCGTCATGCCCTTGATCGAAAAAACGCCGCCGACCGCGATGGTCATCAGCGCAGAGAGGTCGGTGCCCACGGCATCCAGCGGAAAATCGATATCGACATCCGCCCGGTTGAAGCTGACGGCATCGCCAGCCTCGTCGGGAAAGGAGGCTCGGTCCGTCGGCGGCAGCAGGCGGATGGCAACGACGCGGGCGGCGACGCGCGCCTTCAGCTCCTCCGTCTCGCCCGGCAGCGCCACGAAGGTCCCGGTCGACTGATCGCTGGCGATCTTCGTCGCCATTTTCTCCACCGAACCCGGCGTCTCTATCCGATAGGTCAGACGGATCACGTTTTCTCCTCCCGCAGCCATGCCACGGCGCTTGTTAAGGCCTTATAACTGGTATAATGAGTATTTATGTTATTGCAAGCCGATTGCGGCGAAAGCTGTTGCGGCGAAGGAACTTGGTGCATATTCAAACCTGTCCAAACCAGGTGACTCATGAACGTCGTTTCCGAACCGATCGTCCGCAAGAAACTCTCCGACGAAGTCTTCGCGCGGCTGAAAGCAATGATCGAGACCGGCGAGCTGAAAGCCGGCGACGACATGCCCTCCGAGCGCGAACTGATGGAGCGCTACGGTGTCGGCCGCCCGGCGATCCGCGAGGCCATGCAGGCGCTTGCCGGCAAGGGCCTTGTCGAGATTTCGCAGGGTGAGCGCGCCAAGGTGCTACGCATCACCGCCGAATCCATCATCCGCCAGGTGGACCTGCCGGCCAAGATGATGCTGTCCGGCTCCTCCGATTCGCTCGAGCACCTGAAGAGCGCCCGCATCTTCTTCGAACGCGGCATGATCCGTGAGGCCGCCACAAAGGCGACGCCCGAACATATCGCTGAACTGCGCGCCCTGCTCGACAAGCAGAAGGCCAGCCTCGGCGATGCCGATGCCTTCATCGATGCCGACATGGAATTCCACCAGTGTATCGCCCAGATCTCGGGCAATCCGATCTTCGCGGCCGTCAGCGGGGCGATGCTGGGGTGGCTGAAGTCCTATCATACCGAAATGCTCATCTGGACCGGCCGCGAGAACTTTACACTCGCCGAGCATGAGGAAATCATCCGCACCATCGAGAAGGGCAATGCGGACCTTGCCGAAAAGGCGATGATCAAGCATCTCGAACGCTCCCGCGCGCTCTATGCCCTCAAGGGCCAGAAATAAGGTTCAAAGCACGATCTCGACGCAGCCATAGGGCGGCAGGGAAATCTGTCCGGCCACGGGCAAAGCGTCTCCGCCGATCAGCGTAACCGCACGCGGCAGCGACGGCAGGATCACCGTCTGCACCTCCGGCGTGATGTTTGCCATGAGCAGGCATTCCTGCGACGCGAGACCAAGCACCGCATCCGGCCGTGACGTCTCGACGGCGTGAACCACCTGCCCCGTCAAGGTGCCGAGGCGGGCCAAAACATACCCGAGCGGCCGCAACGCGCCCTGAGCCGCCGCCTCGCCTTCACCGGCGACAAGCCCGAACGATCCGGCGAGCGTCGAAAGCGTCAGGACCTCCAGTCCCGCCGTCGCAACGGTCGCGGCATAGGCCAGCGTCCAGGCCGCACCGAACTGGCCGTTGTGCCGGGCATCGACATTGGCCATCGGAATGCGGCCACCGGAGGGATTGTCTTTCGTCGCGCTGCCATAGGGGTTCTGGCGCATGGCGATCGTCGAGGGGCCGAGGCGATAGGGCTTTTCGCCATAAATCGTGCGGGTGGAACTGACGACGAAACGCAGGGCCTCGAAGGTCTGCATGACCGAGAGATCGTCGGCCGCATGCACGATCGGGTTCGTGCAATGGCTGACATAGTCGATGCGGTCGCCCGGCACGCGCTTGCGGTTGAGCTCGGTAAAATAGCTCATCATGCCACCACCGAGGCGCACGCCCGGAAAGGCAGCGCGTGCCGCGGCATAGACATCCTCCAGCGGCGGGCATTCCGGCCAGATGCTTCCAGGGGGCGTCGATTGGCGATCGACCACGGGGCAGACGAACAGCGTGTCGAGCACCAGCCCGGCCTCGCGCACGAGCGCGGCGAGTTCAGTCATTTCCACGTTCAAAGGACGCGTGCAGGGCACCGCGACCTCGAGCGTCACCTTAAGGCCGGATCGTTCGGCAAGCTCGGCATAACCTTTCAGGGCTGGCAAACCGTGGCCGGCGCCGGGATCGAAATGCGCGATCAGGTGCCGTGCGCCGGTTGTCTGGAGAACACCGAGCGCTGCCCGTTCCTGCCCCAGGCATTCGGGGCGCAGGCCAACACCGATCTCGGGGAAACGCCGGATCGTCGGCGTCAGGCGCAGCGTGATGGCACCTGATGCGTCTACCGCCGGGGCAGCATCATCAGCGGCTCTGATCTCGACGACGACCTCCTGGCTGAAGGGCTTGCCCTTCGGAACGCGATAGGGCCAAGGCAGCGCCAGCGGGCGCACATAGGTCTTGTAGGAGCCATCGGTCCAATTGCGCTGGTCTTCCATCTCGAAGAGATCGCCGACGAATTCCGTCACCGCCGAAATGCCCGGAACCACCTGGTGGGTGATCGCGGAAATCTCCTTGAACGGTTGCCACGGCTCGATCTGATCGGGCCAGTGCGCATGCTCGACGCGGCCATCGCCGTGGCGGACAGTAACAGGCTGCCCTGCGACACCGATGACGGGGTGCAGCACCACGAAGCCCGCCCGCGCCGTCTCGAAATCCGCATCGCTGACGCAGTCAGCGGAAAAGGTGACGGTCTTTTCCGTGCTGGCTATCGTGATGGCGCAATCGAGATGGGCGCCTGACGGAGCCGTGAAACGGGCCTTGTAGGAAACGGAGAAGCCTTGGCCTGCAGCCTCCATCTGTAGGTCGGCAATATCAGCGCTGCAGGTGCCCCAATCCTTATCGCGTACGAGGAATGCCACCGCACGCAGCACCTCATACCCCCGAAAGCACAGGGTCCGCAGATTGCCGTCCTGAAGCGTTACGCTCAGGTCGCCGGCAACGAGCGTGTGGCTTTCAGGCTCCCGCTCGTTCGTGCCGTAGAGCCTGAGCCGATCGCCGTTCATGCCAGCAGATCCGCAATCGCGATGGTCTCGCCGCGTTCGGCGCTGAGATAGGCGGCCTCGACGAGGGCGAAGGTCTTCAGGTTGTCGCGACCGGATGTATCCGGCTCGCGGCCTTGCGACAGCCGCTCCGCCCAGTGTTTCTGGATAAGTGCGACGCTCTCCTGAATGTTGTGCCAGGGCCGCGATGCCCAGGGTAGCAGGTTCGGCACAACGACGCTTTGCACCGTGCCGTCAGGGCCGTGGACCGTCAGCTTGTAATCCTTGCCGAGGCGTAGCGTGCCCTTGGTGCCGTCGATCTCGACGAAGGTTTCCGGGAAAGGTTCTTCCGGCAGCTTCGACGCATAGCTGACATCGACGATGGAGGTGATGCCATTGTCATGGTCGAGCAGCATGGTCGCGACATCCTCGCCGGCAATGTCAGGATTGATACGGCGCGTGCGGGCGGTCATGCGGCTCGCGTCGCCGAAGAGGAAGCGGGCAATGTCGAGTGAATGGATGCCAAGGTCTTCGATGATAAAGCGCTTGCCCTTGGCGAGATAGGGCTGGCCGGAGAACACATCGAAACCGGAGCGGAAGGAGACGCGCCCCCAGAAAGGCTCGCCGATCGCGCCGCTGTCCAGCACTGCCTTGACAGCGAGGATCGGGGTCTGCCAGCGGAAGTTCTCGTGGATCATCAGCGGAATGCCGGCGGCATCCGCAGCGGCGACCATGGCCTTGGCGTCGGCCAGCGTTGGCGCGAAAGGCTTCTGGCAGATCGCCGGCACCTTGTGGCTGGCCGCAAGCTCGACCAGAGCGCGGTGGCTGCCGACGGTCGTAGCGATATCGACGAAATCGAAGCCGCCATCGGCGAACATCACGTCCGCCGACTGGTAGCGCCTCTCGACGCCGAACTGGTCGCCGACGATGCGCAGGCGCTCGGGATCGCGGTCGCAGATCGCGACGATCTCGACATCGGCGAGATCCTGCCAGCCATGCATCTGGTTGACGGCGAAGAAGCCGCAGCCGATCAGCGCACCCTTGGTCTTCGTCATGCTCAGCCTGCCTTTGCCATCTGCATCAGGGTCACGCGCTGCTGGAGGCGGCGCTGCGCCTGGTCGACGACCACCGCCACGATGATCACGAGGCCCTTGATCACCATCTGCCAGAAGGAGCTCACACCCATCATCACAAGTCCGTCCGACAGAATCCCGATCACGAAGGCGCCGATGATCGTGCCGCCGATCGTGCCGCGCCCGCCCGACATGGATGTACCACCGAGAACCGCCGCCGCAATGGCGTTCAGTTCAAGATTGGTGCCGGTCGCCGGATGCGAGGCCATCAATTCCGAGGAAATGACGAGGCCGACGATCGCCGCGCAGAAGCCGGAGAACATGTAGACGAACATTTTCACGCGGTTGACGCGGATGCCGGACATGCGCGACGCCCGCTCATTGCCGCCGACGGCGAAGATATGCCGGCCGAGCGGCACGAAGCGGGCGAAATAGGCCGCACCCAGCGCCACGACGATGAGGATCCAGACCGAAACGGGCAGGCCGAGGATCGAGCCCGAGCCGAGATAGGCAAAACCCTGGTTGCCGAGATCTTCGCGGCCCGTGAGGTTGGGCAGCGTCTGGCCATCGGAATAGAGCAGCGCCATGCCGCGCGCCACATAGAGCGTGCCGAGCGTCGCGATGAAGGGCGCCACGTTGAGGCGGGTGATCAAGAGGCCGTTGACCGCACCAATGACGATGCCGACGATGGCGACGATGATCGCCACCTCGACTACGTTGAAATAGACCGTGTAGCCGAGCGGCAACGCCACGCCATACATGATGAGGCCGCCGGCGATCATGCCGCAGAGGCCGACGATGGAGCCGACCGACAGGTCGATGCCGCCGGTGATGATGACGAAGGTCATGCCGATGGCGAGAAAGGCGTTCTGCGTCGCGTGCTTCGACATCAGGATCATATTCGCGGTCGACAAAAAATTCGGCGCGAAGATCGAGAAGAAGATGATGACCGCAAAGAGCGCGATGAAGGTGCGGAGCTTCATCAGCGTGAGCAGGGCGGCGCCGGTGGAGAGGTGGTTGCCGGTGGCGGCAGTTTGCGTTGCTGTCGTCATCACGCATGCATCCTTTTGGTTTTATGTCCCTCTGCGGAGGCCGAAATCACCATGTCCTCGGTGGCGTCCTTGCGGTCGACCACCATCACCAGCCGACCGTTGCTCATGACGGCGATACGGTCGGAGAGCGCCATGACCTCTTCGAGGTCGGAGGTAGAAAAGAGGATCGCGAGCCCCTCGCCCGCCAGCCGGCGCATGGTGCGGAAAACATCCGCCTTGGCGCCGACATCGATGCCGCGGCTCGGTTCGTCCATGAGCAGAACCTTCGGCCCGGTCATCAGCGCCTTGCCGATGACGACCTTCTGCTGGTTGCCGCCGGACATGGAGGTGACGTCGAGATCGGGGTTCTTCGCCTTGATCGAGAGGTTGCGGATCGCGTTGGCAATCGCCTCCTTCTCGCGCTTCAGGTCGATGTGGAAGCCGGCCTTCAGAAACTGGCCCAGGCTTGCCATGGAAAGATTGTCGGCAATCGACATGGACTGCACGAGGCCTTCGCGCTGCCGGTCCTCCGGGATCAGCGACAGGCCCTCGCGAATGCGCCGCGTCGTGTCGCGGCCCGTCAGTTCCTCGCCCTCGACGAAGATTTTTCCCGTATAGTGCTCATGCCGGCCCATGATGCATTCGAAGAGTTCGGAGCGCCCCGCGCCCATCAGGCCGTAAATGCCGAGGATTTCGCCCTTTAGCACGACGATCGAGACATGATCGACGGCATAGACGCCATTCGCG